>NZ_JBEYVC010000220.1:0-16694 GCF_040643855.1 Streptomyces sp. NPDC047072
AGGAATCCGCTGACCGGTCTGTACCGCACCGCCGACGACCGGTATCTGTCCTTCGTGATGATGCAGCCCGGGAAGTTCTGGGCGGACGTGTGCCGCGGCGACGGGCGGCCTCGACGCGGTCGTACGCCTGCCGTCGGCGGAGGCGGCACCCGGCGGGCACCCGCCGGGGAGGCCGGGGGCGCGACGGCGGGAGGCGCCGGTGGTGGGGGTGTGACAAGGGGGAGGCTCTTCGGCGGTGTCCGGTATTCATGACCTGGCCATGACATAGCCACTCCACAGCTCTAGGGTCCGACATCGCGCGACCCCGTCGCCGGTCGGTGGCGGGTCCGGTCACGACTCACCCTTGGAGCAAGCGTGGAACGTCGTACCCTCCTGCGTGCGGCCGCCGTCGGCGGCGCCTCGGCCGTCCTCGGCGGCACCCTGTGGCGCGGTGCCGCCTACGCGGCCCCCGCCCAGCCCGGCACCGGCCCCTACGGAGCCCTCGGCTCGCCCGACGTCAACGGCGTCAGACTGCCCGCCGGGTTCACCAGCCGGGTGATCGCCCGCTCCGGACAGACGGTGAGCGGGACGTCGTACACCTGGCACAACGCCCCGGACGGCGGGGCCTGTTACGCGGACGGCACGGGCTGGATCTACGTCTCCAACTCGGAGATCAACCCGTCCGGCGGGGCGAGCGCGGTGCGGTTCTCGGCGGCGGGCGCGATCACCGGCGCGTACCGGATCCTCTCCGGCACCCGGCAGAACTGCGCGGGCGGCAGGACGCCTTGGAACACCTGGCTGTCCTGCGAGGAGGTCGACCGGGGGTACGTCTACGAGACGGATCCGTGGGGTGTGAACGCGGCCGTGCAGCGGCCCGCGATGGGCCGGTTCAAGCACGAGGCGGCCGCCGCGGACCCGGTGCGCAAGGTGGTGTACCTGACCGAGGACGAGACGAACGGCCGCTTCTACCGTTTCGTGCCGACGACTTGGGGCGACCTGTCCGCCGGCACCCTCCAGGTGCTGGTCGCGGGCAGCGCCACGTCCGGCTCCTTCAGCTGGACCACGGTCCCCGACCCCGACGGCTCCCCCACCTCCACCCGCACCCAGGTCTCCGGCTCCAAGTCCTTCAACGGCGGGGAGGGTTGCCACTACGCGAACGACACGGTGTGGTTCACGACGAAGGGCGACAACCGGGTCTGGCAGCTCAACCTGGTCGCCGGCACATACGAGTTGGCGTACGACGACTCCCTCGTGACGAGCGGCACCGCCCCGCTCACCGGCGTCGACAACATCACCGGGTCCACTTCCGGCGACCTGTTCGTGGCCGAGGACGGCGGCTCGATGGACATCTGCCTGATCACCCCGGACGACGTGGTCACCCCGTTCCTCCGCGTCGACGGCCAGTCCTCCTCGGAGATCACCGGCCCGGCCTTCTCCCCCGACGGCACCCGCCTGTACTTCTCCAGCCAACGCGGCACGAGCGGCAGTTCATCGGGCGGCATCACGTACGAGGTGACGGGCCCCTTCAGGTCGTAACAACATGCAGCACGCAATAGTCACGGATTGAACACACAGCCTTCACAACAGCAACCCCGGCAATACGGTCATCCCCTCACGCAACACCTCTGGGGGACGACATGAGCAACCCGTACACGACTCAGCCCGCACCGCAGCCCGCCTCCCGGCCCGCCCCCAAGTGGGCCCGGAAGCGGTATGTGCTGCCCGCTCTCGCGCTCGCCCTGTTCGTCGGCATAGGCATCGGCGCCGGCGACCAGGGCACGGCGGCCGACGCGAAGCCGACGGCCGCCAAGGCACGGCCGACGGTGACCGTGACGACGACGGCCACCGCGACACCGAGCGCGGAGCCGGAACCGGCGACCACCGTGACCGCCACCGAGACAGTCAAGGTCACCAGGACGGTGACCGCGCAGGCCGAGGCGGAGACGGACTCCGGGTCCGATTCGGGCTCCGACAGCACCTATTACGCCAACTGCTCCGCGGCCCGTGCCGCCGGCGCCGCGCCCCTCTACAGCGGCGATCCGGGCTACGACTCCCATCTCGACCGGGACGGCGACGGCGTGGCCTGCGAGAGCTGAGCCCGTCGAGGCACCCGCCGGGAAGGACCTTCCTTGAATGCTCCCCTCCCTGAGGGAGGGGATTCCTGGCTCAGGCTGCCGGGCGGAACTGCGTTCCGTCCGGTCTTGTGCCCTCGGCGCCAGCAGGGTTCAGACCCGCCCTGTGGAGCATCACGCGCGCGGAGTTCTTGTCTCTGGGCGAGACGTGTCCGCAGGCGGTGCAGGTGTAGGTGCGTTCACCCAGCGGGAGTCGGTGTTTGGTTCTCGCACCGCACTGTCCGCAGTCCATCGTGGTGTACGCGGGATGGACCAGATGCACGATCCTGCCGTGCTTGCGGGCCATGTGGATCAGGGCCTGTTTGGTGGCGCCGATGGCGGCGTCCGCGGCCTTGTTCGCCATGGTCGACCTGGCCAGGAACCGGGGCTTGAAGTCCTCCACGGCCAACTGGTCGTGGTCCCGGGCGACGCGCTTGGCCCACTTGCGGGCGGTGTCCTCGCGCTGCCGGGCGATCTTCTTGTGGGCCTTGGCGCGCAGGTGTTTCGCCGCCTGGTAGCCACGCGAGACGGGCTGTCCCTTCTTGGGTTTGCGGCGGGCCATCATCCGGTCGTACCGGGACAGCTTCGCCGTGGCCTTCTTGCCGTGCTCGGGATGCGGCAGATCGTGCGGGGCGGAGGTGGTGGTGGCGATTTCCCGCACGCCCCAGTCCACGCCGATCACCGCGCCCGTCTGGGGCAGGAGTTCGACGGCGGCGGGGACGACGAAGCTCGCGTACCAGTGGCCGAGGCTGTCCTGAACGACGCGCACCGAGGTCGGGTCGGCGGGCAGCGGGCGCGACCACACCACGCTCAGCACGATGCCGCCCGCCAGATGCAGCCGCCCGTCAGCTTTGAGCTGGAAGCCACGCCGCGTGTAGTTCAGGCTCGGGCGCGTCTCGTGTCTCTTCTTGAAGCCCGGCATCCCGGCCCGCTGCCGCACCGGCAGCCCCTCCATGACGTCCTTGAGCGCCTTGGTACGGGACTTGCCGAAGTCCCGGATGATCTGCTGCTGCGGCACCGAACTGCCCGCCCGCAGCCAGGGCGTGATCGCGCGGGCCTGGGTGAGCATCTTGTCCAGCTGGGCCGGACCACACGTCCGCTTGTCGTGCGGATGCGCGAGGTTGTACTCGTGGACTGCCTTCGACCGGGCCACCGCCTCGTTCCAGATCCACCGGCACCTGCCCCACTCCGCGCCCAGCGCCGCCTCGGCGGTGGCCGACACCCGCAACCGGTAGCTGAAGCGAGCTTGGCCCGCCCCCGCACCGCCTGTCGCCGCCCTGGCCACCATGCCCTCCCCCCCCCCACCCGACCGTCCGCGCCGTCGCTCCAACGGCCGCATCCCCTGCTGGACAGCGACCATATGAGCGAGGCCCGCACACCTGCACCCGCTTCCCGACGCGATCACCCTGACCAGCGATCACGCGAGCACGCGTTCGACTTCACCCCGGCTCCGCCGGGCCTCGCAATCGGCGCTCCGCGCCAGGAGCCAAGGTGCGGCGACGCTCCGCGTCGCTGCCGCGGGATGCGATTCCTCCCCGGCATGAACGCCGGGGCCTCCTCGCAAGACGTCAGGTGAACCCGTAGGAGAGCCCCCCCACCCCCACCACCGGCGCACCCGAGCACCCCCGACCCCCCACAGACGGCGAACTCCCCCAGACCGGCCCCACCACCGCCCCCCTCCTCGCGGCCGGTCTCGCCCTCCTGGCCGTCGGAGCCACCGGTCTGCTCCTCACCCGAATCCGGCGACGCGGCTAGGCAGCCCGTAGGCAGCCCACAAGAGGGCGGCACCCCCGCACAGGGTGCCGCCCTCTCTTCGTGATCCGGAGCCGCCGCCCATCGGTTGAGGGTCGGGGACGGGCGGCGGCTCCGGGGTCCGGTCGGCCGGTGAGGAACTACCGGTGGTCGCTCCCGGCCGAAGTGATCGCCGCGCGCCCCGCCTCAAGACGGGCCACCGGGATCCGGAACGGCGAGCAGGAGACGTAGTCCAGACCCACCTCGTGGAAGAAGTGGACCGACTCCGGGTCGCCGCCGTGCTCACCGCAGACGCCGAGCTTGAGGTCGGGGCGGGTGCGCCGGCCCGCCTCCGCGGCCAGCTTCACCAGGGAGCCGACGCCGTCCTTGTCGATCGTCTCGAAGGGAGAGACTCCGAAGATGCCCTTCTCCAGGTACGCCGTGAAGAAGCTCGCCTCCACGTCGTCCCGGCTGAAGCCCCACACCGTCTGCGTGAGGTCGTTCGTGCCGAAGGAGAAGAACTCCGCCGCCTCCGCGATCTGACCGGCGGTCAGCGCGGCCCGCGGCAGCTCGATCATCGTGCCGATGGACAGCTTCAGCTGCACACCCGTGGCCGCCTCGACCTCGGCCACCACCTGGTCCGCCTCCTCGCGGACGATCTCCAGCTCCTGGACCGTGCCGACGAGCGGGATCATGATCTCGGCGCGCGGGTCACCCTTGGCGTTCTTGCGCTCGGCCGCCGCCTCGGCGATCGCCCGCACCTGCATGGTGAACAGACCCGGAATGACCAGGCCCAACCTCACCCCTCGCAGACCCAGCATCGGGTTCTGCTCGTGCAGCCGGTGCACGGCCTGGAGCAGCCGCAGCTCGTTCTCGTGCGGCTCCTGGCGGGACTCCGCCAGCGCCACGCGGACCGACAGCTCGGTGATGTCGGGGAGGAACTCGTGCAGCGGCGGGTCGAGGAGCCGGATGGTCACCGGCAGCCCGTCCATCGCCGAGAACAGCTCCACGAAGTCCTGCTTCTGGAGC
The DNA here is from genome assembly GCF_040643855.1 of Streptomyces sp. NPDC047072. Lineage (NCBI taxonomy): Bacteria > Bacillati > Actinomycetota > Actinomycetes > Kitasatosporales > Streptomycetaceae > Streptomyces > Streptomyces sp. NPDC047072. The sequence continues at coordinate 4,851 of NZ_JBEYVC010000220.1, forward strand.
GGGAGCAGCGCCTTCAGCGACTCCTCGCGCTCGGTCTCCGTATCGGCCAGGATGAGCCGTTCCACCAGCTCGCGCCGGTCGCCGAGGAACATGTGCTCCGTACGGCAGAGCCCGATGCCCTGCGCCCCGAAGCGCCGCGCCCGCAGCGCGTCCTCGGCGTTGTCCGCGTTGGCCCGCACCCGCAGCCGGCGCTTGCGGTCGGCGAACGCCATGATCCGGTGCACGGCCTCGACCAGCTCGTCGGCGTCCTGCGCACCCGCGTGCATCCGGCCCTCGAAGTACTCGACGACCGGGGACGGCACGACCGGCACCTCACCGAGGTACACCTTGCCGCTGGACCCGTCGATGGAGATGAGGTCGCCCTCCTCCACCACATGTCCACCCGGCACCGTCATCCGGCGCCGCTTGGTGTCGACCTCCAGCTCCTCCGCGCCACAGACACAGGTCTTGCCCATGCCGCGCGCCACGACAGCGGCGTGCGAGGTCTTGCCACCGCGACTCGTCAGAATTCCCTCGGCCGCGATCATGCCGTCGAGGTCGTCGGGGTTCGTCTCACGTCGTACGAGAATGACCTTCTCGCCCGAACGCGACCACTTCACCGCGGTGTACGAGTCGAAGACCGCCTTGCCGACGGCCGCGCCCGGCGATGCCGCGATGCCCCGGCCGACCTGCGCGACCTTCGCCTCGTCGTCGAAGCGCGGGAACATCAGCTGGGCGAGCTGGGCGCCGGTGACGCGCTGGAGCGCCTCGGCCTCGTCGATGAGCCCCTGGTCCACCAGCTGCGTCGCGATCCGGAAGGCCGCACCCGCCGTACGCTTGCCGACCCGGGTCTGGAGCATCCACAACTGCCCGCGCTCGATGGTGAACTCGATGTCGCAGAGGTCCTTGTAGTGGTTCTCCAGCGTCTCCATGATCTGCATCAGCTGGTCGTACGACTTCTTGTCGATCTGCTCCAGCTCCGCGAGCGGCACGGTGTTGCGGATGCCCGCGACGACGTCCTCGCCCTGGGCGTTCTGGAGGTAGTCGCCGTAGACGCCCTGGTGGCCGCTGGCGGGGTCCCGGGTGAAGGCGACACCGGTGCCGGAGTCGGGGCCGAGGTTGCCGAAGACCATCGAGCAGACGTTGACGGCCGTGCCCAGGTCGCCGGGGATGCGCTCCTGGCGGCGGTAGAGCTTGGCGCGGTCGGTGTTCCAGGAGTCGAAGACCGCGTGGATGGCGAGGTCCATCTGCTCGCGCGGGTCCTGCGGGAAGTCCCGGCCCGCTTCCTTCTTGACGATCTTCTTGAAGGCGGTGACCAGCTTCTTGAGGTCGGCGGCCTCCAGGTCGGTGTCGACCGTGACCTTCTTGGCCTCCTTGGCCCGGTCGAGCGCCTCCTCGAAGAGCTCGCCGTCGACACCGAGGACCGTCTTGCCGAACATCTGGATCAGGCGGCGGTACGAGTCCCAGGCGAACCGCTCGTCACCCGCCTGGTCGGCGAGGCCCTTCACGGACTTGTCGGAGAGCCCGATGTTCAGGACCGTGTCCATCATTCCGGGCATGGAGAACTTCGCGCCCGAGCGGACCGAGACGAGCAGCGGGTTGTCGGCCTGGCCGAGCTGCTTGCCCATGCGCTGCTCCAGGGCGTCGAGGTGCGCACTCACCTCGTCACGCAGTGCCAGGGGCTCCTCGCCGCTGTCCAGGTAGACCTTGCAGGCTTCGGTCGTGATGGTGAAGCCGGGGGGAACGGGGAGTCCCAGGTTGGTCATCTCGGCGAGGTTCGCGCCCTTGCCACCGAGGAGGTCCTTGAGGTCCTTGTTTCCCTCGGTGAAGTCGTAAACGAACTTGGCTACGTGAGGATCTTTGTTTTCCGACACGGGTCTCGACTCCCTCGGGACGCGGTGGCTGCCCTGACGGCCAGGAACATACCCAGATCCAAGGCGTCTGGGTACGTCCACTCGCACGTCATAAGCCCGTAACCAGCGGTCCGCCAGCAGATCAAAAGTCAAAGCTCGGCAAGCGATGAGCGGCGGATGTTTTCACTACTTGAACACAAGGCCGCCCAGAGGGGCGGTTGATCGCTCACATGAGCGAACCTAAGGCCCACCTGTTTTCGATCGATGAACGATCAAGGGGTGGCACCCAGTGCCACCCCTTGGAGAAGTGCAGTCGCCCACGATCTGCTCATCTGAGCGCAACCCTTATCAAGGGTGGCGAGAATCACGCTGCCACAGCGGGCCGGATTTCACCATGCGGACGCGTCTCGGGACCGAAACCCGGACGTCATACGCCGAGCGCCGCGAGCCGCTCCTCGGCCCGATCGGGCGCGTACAGGTGCTCCACCACCAGCGCCCCCGCCCCCACCAGCCCGGCCCGCTCCCCGAGCCGCGAGGTCAGGACCTCCAGGCGGGCCGTGGAGCGCGGCAGCGCCCGCTGGTACAGCAGCTCCCGTACGCCGGTGAGGAAGGGAGTTCCGGCCAGATCTCCGGCGATCATGAGAACGCCGGGGTTGAGCAGGGTGACGACCGTCGCCAGCACGTCCCCGACCTGCCGTCCCGCCTCCCGGGCGAGCGCCGACGCCTCCGGATGCCCGGCCGCCAGAAGATCGCGCACATCTGAGCCCGAGGCCGCCGGCACCCCGGCCGCCGCCAGCTTCCGGGCCACGGCCCCGCCGCTCGCGACGGCCGCGAGACAGCCGTAGGACCCGCAGCGGCACAGCGCGTCCGCGCCCGCCGGTATCCGGATGTGCCCCAGGTCGCCCGCGCCGCCGTCGATGCCCCGGTAGACCGAGCCGCCGACGACCACTCCCGCGCCGATCCCCGTGGACACCTTGACCAGGACGAAGGCCGCGCAGTCGGGATAGGCCGTGCGCTGTTCGCCGTACGCCATGAGGTTGGCGTCGTTGTCGACCAGGACCGGGACCGCCGGGGCGCCGGTGTGCTCGGTGAAGGACCTGGCCAGGCGGCCTCGTATGTCGTAGCCGTCCCAGCCGGGCATGATCGGCGGCTGCACCACGCGACCAGTCTCGGTGTCGACCGGGCCCGGGACCGCGAGCCCGATCCCGCAGACCTCCTCGGCGCGGTGGCCCGCCTTCTCCAGCAGTTCGCCGAACCAGCGGCCGAGCTCGCCGAGCACGGCGTCCGGGCCGTCCTCGACGGCGAGGGTGCCGCTGTGCTCGGCGAGGAGTTCGCCGGTCAGGGAGAGCACGGCGGCGCGGGCGTGCCGGGTGTCGAGGTCGGCGGCGAGGACGACGGCGTGGGCGTCGTCGAACTCCAGGGTGATGGAGGGGCGGCCGCCGAGCGGGGAGTCGACGGGACCGCCGGCGCCCTCGCGCAGCCAGCCCGCGCGGAAGAGCCGGTCCAGGCGCTGGCCGACGGTGGCGCGGGACAGCCCGGTGGCCTGCTGGAGCGCTCCGCGCGTGACGGCGCGACCGCTGCGGACCAGTTCGAGCAGATCTCCGGCGCCGTGCTGACTCCGGCCGGCCATGCGCACCCCCTTGTGTTTCTCAAGACTGCATTACATATTGAGTTTTGCGTGTTAAATAGACGTAACTCTACGGTAGCTCCGACCGAACCGGTCGGACACACGTCTTCGGGGAGCCCCGAGTGGATCGCACCGCCCCAGTCCTCGCCCGTTTCACGGACGGCCCGATCGCATACGATCCGCCGGATGCAGCGGGTTCCCTGCACGTCAGGGCGGCCCGGGTGCTGGAGGGCAACTGGACCGGGGTGTCGACGGTGCCCTCGCGCAGCCTGTACCCGCACCAGTGGTCCTGGGACTCGGCGTTCATCGCGATCGGTCTGCGGCACCTGTCGCCGCTGCGGGCGCAGACCGAGCTGGAGACGCTGCTGGCGGCCCAGTGGGGTGACGGGCGCATCCCGCACATCGTGTTCAACCCCTCCGTCCCGCTCGACGCGTACTTCCCGAGCCCCGACTTCTGGCGCTCCTCGACCGCGGGGCGCGCCGCGGGCGCCCCGCGCACCGTACAGACGTCCGGCATCGTCCAGCCACCGGTGCACGCGCTGGCCGCGTGGCTGGTGCACTGCGCCGACCCGGGGCTCTCGCGGGCGCGCGGCTTCCTCGCCGGGGTCTACCCCCGTCTCGCCGCCTGGCACCGCTACCTCCTGCACCGGCGCGATCTGGGCGGGGGCGGCCTCGCGTCCGTCGTGCACCCCTGGGAACAGGGTATGGACAACAGCCCCTGCTGGGACGCCCCGCTCGCCCGGATCACCCCGGCCCCGGCCCGCTCCTTCCGGCGCGCCGACCTCGACCACGGCGCGGCCGAGGACCGGCCGACGGATCTGGACTACGGGCGGTACGTGCGCCTCGCGACGGAGTACCGGGACGGCGAATACGCCGACGGCGCCGGGGAGTTCGCGGTGGAGGACCCCGCGTTCAACGCGCTGCTGATCGCCTCGGAGCATGCGCTGGCGCGGATCGCCGGGGAGTTGGGGGCGACGGGGACGGCTCGGCATGCGCGGGCGGAACGGTTGACGGGGGCGTTGGTGGAGCGGCTGTGGTCCCCGGAGCAGGGGATGTTCCTGTGCCGGGATCTGCGGGGCGGGGAGGGTGGTGGCGGTGCTGCTCGGCGTGGTGCCGGTGGCGGTGCTGCTCGGCGTGATGCCGGTAGCGACGCTGCTCGGCGTGGTGTCGGCGGCGCGGCGGCGTGCGGATCGTCCGGAACGGCGGCGTGCGGCTCGTCCGGCGCGGAGCGGCACGCGCTCGCCGGCCGCCCGTTCCCCGAGCACGACGGCGCCTCCGGCTCCCTGATCCCCGAGCGCAGCATCTCCGGCTTGATCCCTCTCCTGTTGCCCGACCTCCCCCGCGAGGTCGTCTCGGCACTCGTCCGCACCGCGACCGGGCCGCACTTCGGGGTCGGCTCCGCGACCCTGCTTCCGCCGAGTTACGACCTTCTCGGCGAGGCCTTCGACCCGCACCGGTACTGGCGCGGCCCGGCCTGGTTCAACACGGGCTGGCTCATCGAGCGCGGTCTGCGCACCCACGGCGAGCGCCAACTCGCCGACGCACTGCGGAAGTCGGCGCTGGACCTCGCGGAGTGCTCCGACTTCGCGGAGTACCTCGACCCATACACCGGCGAGGCCTGCGGAGCGACCGGCTTCAGCTGGACCGCCGCGCTCGCACTCGATCTGCTGCACAGCGACACCGCACTCACCACGCTCACCGCGAGGGGATTCAAGGGAGGGGACCGGGGATGACGGACCGGCATCATCTGCTCGTGCACGGAGGGACGTTCGCCGCCGTGGGCGACGGCGGCGACATCAGCGGCGTCCGGGGCGGCAGTTCCCCGGACGGACTGTTCGTCCGCGACGCCCGGCACCTCAGCCGCTGGCAACTCACCGTCGACGGCGCGGTCCCGGAGGCGCTGTCGCCGGTCGCCGACGGCGACACCGCGCGCTGCGTCCTGGTGCCGCGCGGCGGCCGCCAGGAGCCGCCCGCCTACACCCTCTTCCGTGAACAGGCCGTGGGGGACGGCTCGTTCGTCGAGTCGCTGAAGGTGACCAGCAACCGTCCGGTACCGACCACGGTCCGCCTCGCGATCACCGCGGACGCCGACTTCACGGACCAGTTCGAGCTGCGCTCCGACTACCGGACGTACACCAAGACCGGCGCCACCCGCACCCGCGAAGTCCTCGACGACGGCGTCGAGTTCACCTACCAGCGCGGCGAATGGCGCTCCTGTACGACGGTGACGTCCGAGCCCGCTCCGGACGGCGTCGAGGAAACGGGCACCGGGGCACGGCGGTTGGTGTGGACGCTGGATCTGGAGCCACACGGCACGGCCGAGTTGACCTTACGCGTGATGGCCAGGCCGCACGGCGACCCGCGGGCCCGCCGAGTGCCGTCGTCGCCGGCCGCCCTGAACCGCCAACTCCTCGCGCTGGAGGGCGAGTTCGTGGAGGGCGTGGCCTTCCCGACCGGCTGGCCGGAGCTGGCGGCGGCCTGTGCGCGCGGCCTCGCGGACCTCGCCTCGCTCCAGGTGCCGGCGACCGGCCCGGACGGCGAGGAGCTGAAGGTCCCGGCGGCCGGGGCCCCTTGGTTCCTCACCCTGCTCGGCCGCGACGCCCTGCTCACCTCGCTGTTCGCCCTCCCCTACCGTCCGCAGCTCGCCGCGGCGACCCTGCCCGCGCTCGCGGCAACCCAGGCCACGGAGACGGGTGTCGGCTCGGTGGCCCAGCCCGGCAAGATCGTGCACGAGGTGCGGCACGGCGAGCTGGCGCACTTCGGGCAGGTGCCGTACGGCCGTTACTACGGCTCGGTGGACGCGACCCCGCTGTTCCTCGTGCTGCTCGGCGCGTATGTGGAGCACACCGGGGACGTCTCACTCGCCCGGCGCCTGGAGCCCCACGCCCGGGCGGCGATCGGCTGGATGCTGGACCACGGCGGGCTGACGTCGCGCGGCTACCTCGTGTACCGCGCCGACCAGGGCGGCCTCGCCAACCAGAACTGGAAGGACTCCCCGGGCGCGATCTGCTCCGCCGACGGCACCCGTGCGACCGGGCCGGTGATGGCGGCGGGGGCGCAGGGGTACGCGTACGACGCGCTGCGCCGCACCGCCGGGCTGGCCCGCACCGTATGGGAGGACGCGACCTACGCGGCGCTTCTGGAGCAGGCGGCCGGGGATCTCCGGGACCGTTTCCAGCGGGACTTCTGGATGCCGGAGGCCGGTTTCCCCGCGCTGGCCCTCGACGGCGACGGCCGCCAGGTCAACGCGCTCGCCTCGGACGCCGGGCATCTGCTGTGGTCGGGGCTGCTCGACAAGGAGTACGGCGAACTGGTCGGACGGCGCCTGCTGGAGCCGGACTTCTTCTCGGGCTGGGGCGTACGGACGCTGGCCGCGGACCAACCGGCGTACCACCCCCTGTCCTACCACCGCGGTTCGGTGTGGCCGCACGACAACGCCCTGATCACCCTGGGCCTGGCCCGCTACGGCCTCCACGACGAGGCCCGCACGGTGGCCCACGGCCTGATCTCCGCGGCGACCTCCACCGGCCACCGCCTCCCGGAAGTCCTCGCCGGCTACGCCCGCGACGCCCACGCCGAACCGGTCCCCTACCCCCACGCCTGCATCCGCGAGTCCCGCTCGGCGGCGGCTCCGCTGGCGCTGTTGACGGCGGTGGGGGGAGCCTGAGCAGCTGCCGGGTCCGCTCCACCAGCACCCATGTCCTCGCGCGGGTTTCCCCAGGTGCTTTGCCCCCTTGGACGGTCTCTCAAGACATGACGTCCACTAGGATCTTGCCCACCGTGCCCGTCTCCAGCGCACGGTGGGCGGTCGCCGTACGCGAGAGGGGGAAGCGGGTCAGGGGGAGGCCGTGCTGGTCGCCTACCGGGAGGGCGTTGGCGTGGAGGGCCGCGGTGATGTCCTGCACGGCTGCGGCGCGGGCCTCGGGGCCCGCCGTGTAGAGGACCAGGAACTGGAAGCGGGTGTTGAGGACCATGGTCCGCGCCACGTCCAACTGCACTGGTTTCCCACCGTCGTTGGCGTACGTCGCGATCGTGCCGCGCGCTCGCAGGACCGCCAGGTCCAGGTCGAGGTTCGCGCCGAGTGCCACCTCGGCCACGATGTCGACGCCGTCCGGGGCGACCGAGCGGATCTCGGCGGCCGGGTCCCCCTCGCGGTAGTCGACGACGTGATGGGCCCCGGCGGCGGTGGCCAGGCGCGCCTTCTCCGGGCCGCTGACCGTGGTGATCACGGTGGCCCCGGCCCACCTCGCGAGCTGGATCACCGCATGCCCCACCGCCCCGGCCCCGCCCGCCGCGAGCACCACCTTGCCGTCGAGCGCCCCGGGCCCGAGCCGCCGCGGCCCGTCCTCGGCGACGGTGAGCGCCCGGTGCGCGGTGAGCGCGGGGACACCGAGCGCGGCACCGACATCGAACCCGACCTCGTCGGGCAGCGGTACGGCCAACTCGCCGGGCACGACAGTGAATTCGGCCGCGGTACCGGTGGGGCGCCCGGCGGCGGCCATGAACACCCAGACCCGCTCGCCGATCCGGCGCTCCGCGATCCCCTCTCCCACGGCGTCGATCGTGCCCGCGCCGTCGAGATGCGGGACGACCTCCGCGAACCCGCTCGGACGCGAACGGGCCTGCACGTCGGCCGGGTTGACCCCGGACACGGCTATCCGGACCCGCACCTCACCCGGTCCGGGCACGGGCAGGTCGCGGTCGACGAGGCGCAGGACGTCGGGGCCGCCCTGGTCGCCGTAGACGATGGCTTTCATGGTCTGGTCCTCACAGCGCGGTGGCGTCACAGGGGCAGGTCGCCGGAGCGGGACTCGACGGCGTCGAGGGCGGACAGGGCGGCCACGTCGAGGGTGATCCCGCCGACCGCCATGTTGGCCGCCAGGTGGGCGGGGTCGGCGGTGCCGGGGATGAGCAGGACGTGCGGGGCGTGGTGCAGCAGCCAGGCGAGTCCGACCTGGGCGGGCGTCACACCCAGGGACGCGGCGACGGCCCGGACCGCCGGTTCCTCGGTCGCCTTCGGCAGCCCCGGGAAGGCCCCGCCGAGCGGGAAGAACGGCACCCAGGCGATGCCCTCGGCGGCGCACAGCTCCAGCAGCTCCTCGTCGTCGCGGGAGACGAGACCGTAGGAGTTCTGTACGCAGACGATGCCGGCCGGCAGGGCGCACCGCAGTCCGTCGAGTGTCACGCTGCTCAGGCCGATCGCGCCGATCTTGCCCTCGTCGCGCAGGGCGGTCATCGTCGCCAACTGGTCGTCGAGGTCGACGACTTGGTCGCCCTCGGCCCGGAGTCCCGGACCGGTGTCCAGGCGGCGCAGGTTGACCACCGCGAGCCGCTCGACACCGAGGCCGCGCAGATTGTTCTCGACGCTCGCCCTCAACTGCTCGGGCCGCTGGGCCAGTCGCAGCGGTATCGGCCCGCCCGGATCAGGATCGGCACCGACCTTCGTGACGACGAGTACGTCGTCCTCGGGGCGCAGGGCCTCGCTGATCACGGAGTTGACGAACCCGAAGCCGTAGAAGTCGGCGGTGTCCACGTGGTCGACGCCCAGTTCGACCGCCCGGCGCAACAGCGCGACGGCCTCCTCTCGGCGGTCGTGCAGCCGTTCCAACTGCATCGCGCCGTAGCCGATCCGGGACACGGTACGGCCGGCGAAGGCAGCGGTCGACGGAGTGGTCACGCGGTCTCCTCAGGGGCTGATTGCAGTGCGGTGTACAGCAGTTGGGCCTGGTAGCGGGCCATCAGCTGATGGGCGACGGGGGCGGCCGCCTCCCGGGCCCCCTCCGGATCCCGGTGCTCGACCTTGACCAGCCAGGCCGTGACGCAGTCATGGAGCATCGCGCGCATCCGGTCGGTCATGTCGACGACGATGGCGCGCACGTCCGGGTTGGTGGTCGCCTCGCCCCAGGTCTGTACGCCAACTCGGGCCTCGGCAGGGTCGATTGCCGCGATCAGCCGGGCGAGCAACTCCTCCGGGCCGGGCGGGACGTCGCTCGCCGCGTACCCGCCGATAGCGGTGGCGCGCCGGGCGAGCACCTCGCGGGCGGAGGCCTGGATCAGCTCGGCCTTGCCCTGGTAGTGGGCGTAGATGGACCCGGCCGAGAGCCCGGACTCGGCGGTGATGTCGGCGATCGAGGTCCGCTCCAGCCCGTTGCGGCCGAAGCAGCGCACGGCGGCCTCGGTGATCTGGCTGCGCCGGAGTTCCTTGCGCGCGTCGGTGAGCCGGGGCATACCCCTCCCTCAAAAAGAACAGTGATTCTCCTTGTAAAACCACCCTACAAGAAGAACCAAGATTCTCTTTACGCCGCCCTCCCCACCGTTGACCTGGCGTTTGCCCAGTGTTTGCTCGCCACGCTGAACTGCTCCGGCCGACCGGACGTACGGGACGGTGGCGGATCCGAGACCCCATATCGGGTCCGCCTCCACTGGGTCACGTACGGAAGGACCTTTGGTGACCGACACCATCGCAAAGAGCCCGACCCCCGAGGCGGAGCCCGAGGGCGCGGCCGAGGCCAAGGTGTCCCTGCGCGCGCGCCTGCGCCGCTGGCGGAAGGCGCACCCCACAGCCGTACGGAATGTCCGGTGGACCCTCGACGCGCTCGCGACCATCCTGGTCCTGACGGCCCTGCTCCTGCCGAACAAGATCGTCAATCTCCATGTCAGGGAGTTCACCCGGATCCCGGCGGAGGCGATCCTCGGGGCGGCCGTGGCGCTCGCGCTGCCGCGCCGGCCGCGCCTGGTGGTGGCCGCCGTGGCCGGGGCGTCGCTCGGGGCGGTGACGATCCTGAACTTCCTGGACATGGGGTTCAACGAATACCTGGGACGGGCCTTCAACCCCGTCCTGGACTGGGAGTTGCTGGACGACGCGAGGACATACGTCGACGACTCGCTCGGTACGACGGTGATGGTCACCGCCACGGTCGGCGCCTTCCTCCTGGTCCTCCTCCTGCTGTCCCTGATGACCCTGGCGACGGTCCGGCTGAGCACCCTGCTGGCCCGGAACAAACCGTCCGCCACCCGCGGCACGCTGGCCGCCGCCACCGCCTGGGTCGCCTGCGCGGCGCTCGGGCTCCAGATCTCGGGCACGCCGATCGCGTCCGAACACACCGCCGCGATCACCGCGATGCAGGCGCACCGGGTGCTCTACACGATGCGCGACGAGGCGGAGTTCCAGAAGGTCGCGAAGGTCGACGCGTTCGGGAACACCCCGGGCAGCCAGCTCGTCCCCGACCTGCGCGGCAAGGACATGATCTTCACCTTCATCGAGAGCTACGGACGCAGCGCGGTCGAGGACGAAGGAATCGCCCCCGGAGTCGACAAGACCCTTCAGACGAGCACCGCGGCCCTCGCGAAGGCGGGCTTCCATGCGAAGAGCGGCTGGCTGACCTCGGCGACGTACGGCGGCAACAGCTGGCTGGGCCACTCAACGACCCTCTCCGGCCTGTGGATCGACAACCAGCAGCGCTACCGCACGGTCATGGCGAGCGACCACCTCAGCCTCACCAAGGCATTCAAGAAGACCGGCGACTGGGACACGGTCGGGGTGATGCCGGGCGTCCAGAAGGGCTGGCCCGAGCAGACGTACTACGGCCTCGACAAGGTCTACAACGCGTTCCAACTCGGCTACCAGGGACCCAAGTTCAGCTGGTCGACGATGCCCGACCAGTACGCCCTGGAGGCCTTCCAGCGCCAGGTCCACAGCAAGAAGCGCGACAAGCCCCTCATGTCCGAGATCATTCTGACCTCCAGCCACCAACCCTGGGCCCCCATCCCCAAGATGGTCGACTGGAACGACCTCGGCGACGGCTCGGTCTTCAAGGCCATCCAGAAGGCCGGCAACAAACCGTCCGCCATCATCGCCGACTCCACGCGCTCCAAGCAGGAGTACGGCAAGTCGATCTCGTACTCCGTCACCGCACTCACCCAGTGGCTGGAGCGCTACGGCAACGCCGACACGGTCCTCGTCTTCCTCGGCGACCACCAGCCGATCCCCCGCGTCAGCGGCAACAACGCAAGCCGCGACGTCCCGATCTCCATCGTCGCGAAAGACCCGAAAGTCCTTGACAAGATCGCGAGTTGGAACTGGACCGACGGCCTGAAGCCGGCCCACGACGCACCGGTCTGGAAGATGAGCGCGTTCAGGGACAAGTTCCTCACGGCGTACGGCTCGACTCCGCACCCGAGCAAGGGTTGACCGTCGGGTGCGCCCCGGTGGGGGCTGGTCGCGCAGTTCCCCGCGCCCCTAAAAAACAAAGGCCCAGGTGGGTCTTTTGTCACCCGCGTACGGCGGTGAGGGGACGGGGGCGGGGGGTGTCCGCCCGCAGCGGCCGGCGTCCATTACCCAGCACATCCCCAAAAGAGAGAACCGCCGGACCGAGGACGGATACC
>NZ_JBEYVC010000221.1:0-16630 GCF_040643855.1 Streptomyces sp. NPDC047072
GCATGGGGGTCCGTGGTTTTCACCCCCCGCCCCCCCCCCCCCACCTAACCGTAGGCGCGTCTTTAGGGGCGCGGGGAACTGCGCAAAACGCCCGCCCCCACCGAACCCGCAGACAAACGACTCAGCCCCCGGACGTGTCCAACTCCGCATCCTCCCCGACGCCCGCACAGTCGTACGGATCCTTCAGCCAACCATCCGGAAGAACCACCCTGTTGTTCCCGGACGTCCGCCCACGAGGCCCATCCGCACCGACCGGCCACGGCTGGCCCAGGTCCAACTCGTCCAGCCCCGACCGCAGTTCCTCCAGCGACGACGTGATCGCCAGCCGCTTACGCATCTCGGAACCGACAGCAAACCCCTTCAGGTACCAGGCCACATGCTTACGGAAGTCGATGACCCCCCGCGCCTCGTCCCCGATCCACTCACCGAGAAGCGTCGCATGCCGGACCATGACATCAGCGACCTCACGAAGAGACGGCCGCGCAATATCCTCCGTACGCCCCTCGAACGCCGCCACAAGATCCGCGAACAACCACGGCCGCCCCAGACACCCCCGCCCCACAACCACCCCGTCACACCCGGTCTCCCGCACCATCCGCAGCGCGTCCGACGCCGACCAGATGTCCCCGTTCCCCAGCACGGGAATCTCCGGCACATGCTCCTTCAACCGAGCGATGGCCGCCCAGTCGGCGGTACCCCCGTAGTGCTGAGCGGCAGTACGACCATGCAGCGCGATCGACGTAACCCCCTCCTCGACCGCGATCCGCCCCGCGTCGAGGTACGTGATGTGATCGTCGTCGATCCCCTTGCGCATCTTCATCGTCACCGGCAGCTCCCCCGCCCCGGCCACCGCCTCCCGCAGAATCGCCCGCAACAGGTGCCGCTTGAACGGCAGCGCCGATCCCCCACCCCGCCGCGTCACCTTCGGCACCGGGCACCCGAAGTTGAGGTCGATGTGATCGGCCAGCCCCTCCTCCGCGATCATGCGGACGGCTTTGCCGACGGTGGCCGGATCGACGCCGTACAGCTGGATCGACCGCGGCTTCTCCGACGCGTCGAAATGGATCAACTGCATGGTCTTCTCGTTGCGCTCGACCAGCGCCCGAGTGGTGATCATCTCGCTGACGAACAGCCCCTTCCCGCCACTGGCCCCATCCTTTGATTCGCCTCCGGCGAAGGTCCTGCACAGCGTACGGAAGGGCGCGTTGGTGATCCCGGCCATGGGCGCGAGAACGACGGGCGGCTGAACGGTGTGCGGCCCGATCTGAAGGGGCGAGACGGTCGTGGACATTCCCCCATTGTCACGCATGGCCCGACACCCCCACTCCCAAGATCATGCATCAACCATTAGTTAGACGCACTATTGAAGTCGGCGTACGATGGACCCCATGCCCGAGCTCAGCCAACGCCGGCGGATGCTGGTCCTCGCGATCTGCTGCATGAGCCTGCTCATCGTGAGCCTCGACACCACCGCCCTCAACGTCGCCCTGCCCGCGATGCAACGCGACCTGGACGCGAGCACGGCGGGCCTGCAGTGGACGATCGACGCGTACACGCTGGTGCTCGCCTCGCTGCTGATGCTGGCCGGCTCCACCGCCGACCGGATCGGCCGCAAGCGGGTCTTCATCGCGGGCCTGATCGTCTTCACGATCGGCTCGGCGCTCTGCTCCGCCGCCCCGAACCTCGACGCGCTCATCGCCTTCCGCATGGTGCAGGCCGTCGGCGGCTCGATGCTCAACCCGGTCGCGATGTCGATCATCACCAACACCTTCACCGACCCCCGCGAGCGCGCCCGCGCGATCGGCGTGTGGGGCGCGGTCGTCGGCATCTCCATGGCCCTCGGCCCACTGGTCGGCGGCCTCCTCGTGGACTCGATCGGCTGGCGCTCGATCTTCTGGGTCAACCTGCCGGTCGGCCTCGCGGCCCTCCTGCTGACCCTGCGCTTCGTGCCCGAGTCCCGCGCGCCGAAGGGCCGCCGCCCGGACCCGGTCGGCCAGGTCCTGGTGATCGCGCTGTTCGGCTCCCTGACGTACGCGATCATCGAGGCGCCGAACGCCGGGTTCGCCTCGGTCCTCCCCTACGGCGTCGTCGCGGCCGTGGCACTCGCCGGGCTGCTCGCCTACGAGCCCCGGCGCGCCGAACCCCTCATCGATCTGCGGTTCTTCCGGTCGGTGCCGTTCAGCGGGGCGACGGTGATCGCGATCAGCGCGTTCGCCGCGCTGGGCGGGTTCCTGTTCCTGTCGACGCTGTACCTGCAGAACGTACGAGGGCTGGACGCGCTGCACGCGGGGCTGTGGATGCTGCCGATGGCCGTGCCGACGTTCCTGTGCGCGCCGTTGTCCGGGCGGCTGGTCGGGAACCGGGGGCCGCGGCTGTCGTTGGTGATCGCCGGGTGCGCGATGACGGTGAGCGCGGTGCTGTTCGCGGCGTTCGAGGCGGAGACGTCCAATGTGACGCTGTTCCTCGGGTATCTGGTGTTCGGGATCGGGTTCGGGTTCGTGAACGCGCCGATCACGAACACGGCGGTGTCGGGGATGCCGCGGGCGCAGGCCGGGGTGGCGGCGGCGGTCGCGTCGACGAGCCGGCAGCTGGGGCAGACCCTCGGGGTCGCGGTGATCGGGGCGGTGCTGGCGTCCGGCGTGGTCTCGTCGTCGTACCGCGAGACGTTCGTGGACGCGGCCGTGCCCGGGTGGTGGATCATCGCCGGGTGCGGGCTCGCCGTGCTGGTGCTCGGTGCGGTGACCAGCGGGACCTGGGCCCACCGAACCGCCGAACGAACCGCCGACCGCCTCAAGTCGGCGGAGGTCCGCGAGGCGGCGGAGGTCGCGGCCCGCTGAGCGGCCCGCTGAGCGGCCCACGGCCACCCTGACAATCGTCAGGTACCGCCGGTTTCCCCCTCTTCCTAAGTTCGAGTCGTCCGCCGGACCCCGGCCGGATCCCGGGGTCCCTTCCACCGACAGGAAGAGACGACTCTCATGCGCTTGTCCCGTTCCGCACTCGCCACGGCCGCGGCACTGTGCACGGTCGCCACCGGCGTCGTCCTCGCCCAGCCCCCGCAGCCCGCCGCGGCCACCGCCGCCGCCTGCGAGGGCGGCAAACGCGGCTTCAAGGACCACCCGGACAACGCCGAGGGCGACTACAAGAAGCCCCGGGAGTTCTGGACCGGCAACGTGCACTTCACGCTCGAGAAGGGCAACTACGCCGGCATGCAGATCGGCTTCGGCAAGATTCAGGGCGAGACCAGGCCCGGCGACAAGGTCTGGATGGACTGGAAGGCGACCGGCTGGGACAACGACGACGCCGTGTCCCCCTGGCTGCAGTGCGGTCCCTTCACCGTCCGGTCCGCGGGGCAGAGCCTGACCACCCCCTTCCGGCGGACCAGCACCGACCCCGACTACCAGTTCCGCGTCTGCGGCTCGCTGGTCACGGCGCCCAAGGCCAAGTGCTCCGCCTGGTGGTAGACCATCGCGTACGGCGAGGTCAGGACCGTTCCAGCGCGATCGCGTGCAGCTTCTCCAGGCGGAGCCGGGACTCGTCGTCCGCCGGTGTGTAGGTCACCAGGCGGGGGCCCTGCTCGGGGCCCAGCCACAGGTCGGTGTGGTCGACGACGACCCGGCCGACGTAGCGGTTCAGGAACTCCTTGCGGCGCGGGCGGGACGCCCCGACCTCGTGGCGGTCCCAGACCTCGCGGAACTCCGCGGACTCCGTGCGCAGGCGCTTGAGGAGGGCCTTCCAGGCGGGCTCGGAGAGGTGCCCGGCCATGCTCGCGCGGAAGCGGGCCGCCATCAGCCGGTGCACCTCCTCCAGGTGCACGATCGAGGAGCGCCACTCGTCGTGGGTGTAGGAGAGCAGCATGGCGTTGCGGTCCTCGGGCGGTACCGCGTCCAGGTCGCACAGGAGCAGCCCGTAGGTGCGGTTGTGGGCGAGGATGTCGTACCGGCTGTTCTGCACGCAGGCCGGGATCGACTCCATCCGGTCGAGCACCTGCCGCACGCCCGGCGTGATCGACGGGCAGGTCGTGGCGGGCGCCGGGTCCACCGCGCCGGCGAGCCGGAAGAGGTGGGTCCGCTCGATGGGGTCCAGCAGCAGCGTGCGCGCGAGAGCGTCCAGGACCTGCACGGAGACCTGGATGTCGCGGCCCTGCTCCAGCCAGGTGTACCAGGTGACGCCGACCGCGGAGAGCTGGGCGACCTCCTCCCGGCGCAGGCCCGGGGTGCGCCGCCGGGTGCCGCGGGGCAGGCCGACCCGCTCGGGTGTGATGTGCTCTCGGCGGTGGCGCAGGAAGGCTGCGAGTTCGTGGCGCCGGATCGCCGACGCGGTCCTGGGCGGGGCGGCTTCCCGAGCCGGTACGGCGGTGTCCTCGGCCATGATGCTCATGCCTCCAGCCTGCCCGCACCCGGAGCCTGTTTCCAGGTGGTTCTGCTACCAGGATAAGAAGACTCTGGTACCCGGCTGAGCGCGGGAGCACGCTCGACAGCGTGACCGAAACGACCACTCCACGCCCCCTCCGCGCCGCCACCGGCGCACCGCCCGAGCTGGGCGGCCTCGGACTGTTCACCGTCCTGCTCGCCGCCGCGCTCCCCCTCGTCGACTTCTTCATCGTCAACGTCGCCCTGCCGACCATCGCCACCGACCTCTCGGCCAGCGAGTCGGTCCTCGAACTCGTCGTCGCCGGCTACGGGTTGGCGTACGCCGTCCTCCTGGTCCTCGGCGGCCGGCTCGGCGACCTCTTCGGCCGCCGCCGGCTCTTCCTCGGCGGCATGGCGGCCTTCGGGCTGACCTCGCTGGCCTGCGGGCTCGCGCCCACCGCCTGGACGCTGGTCGCGGCCCGGGTCGCCCAGGGCGCCGCGTCCGCCGCGATGCTGCCGCAGGTCCTCGCCACCATCCAGTCGGCCACCGCGGGACCCCGGCGGGCCAGGGCGATGGGGCTCTACGGCGCCACGGCCGGCCTGTCCATGGTGGCGGGCCAGATCCTCGGCGGGGTCCTGGTGGCCGCCGACATCTGGGGCACCGGCTGGCGCGCGGTGTTCCTGGTGAACGTCCCGGTCGTGATCGTCGGCCTGGTCCTCGCGGCCCGCGCGGTCCCGGAGACCCGCTCGCCGCGCCCGGAGCCGGTGGACGGCCCCGGGACGGTCCTGCTGGCCGCCTCCCTCATCGCCCTCCTCGCCCCGCTGACCGAGGGCCGGGCAGCGGGCTGGCCGCTGTGGACCTGGCTGTCGCTGGCCGCGTTCCCGTTCCTCGCCGGGGCGTTCTTCGCGGTGGAGCGCCGGGCGGACCGCGCGGGCCGTACCCCACTTGTCCCGCCGAGCCTGTTCGCGCTGGTGTCGCTGCGCCGCGGCCTCGTCCTGATGCTTCCCTTCTCGATGGGGTTCGCCGGCTTCATGTTCGTGATCGCGGTGGCCCTCCAGGAGGGCGCGCGCCTGGGGCCCGTCCAGGCGGGTCTCGCGCTGGTCCCGCTGGCGGTGACGTTCCTGTTCACGTCGATCGCCGGACCGCGGCTGATCGCCCGCTACGGCACCCGGGTGGTGACCGCGGGCGCCGTGATCCAGGGCGTCGGCCTGACCCTGATCGTGCTGGCCGCCCGCTTCTCCTGGCCGGACCTCGGCCTGGTGGCCCTGCTGCCCGGCGGAGCGGTCGCCGGGGTGGGCCAGGCGCTCCAACTGCCCGTGGTGATGCGGCTCGTGCTGTCCGAGGTGCCGCCCGCCCGGGCCGGTGTGGGCAGCGGTGTGATGGTCACGACCCAGCAGTCCGCCCTGGCCCTCGGTGTGGCCACCCTAGGCACGCTCTTCCTGGCGCTCGTCCCGGGCGTGGGGATGCGGGACGCCCTGATCACGACCCTGCTGGTCCAGCTGGGCGGGGTGGTCCTGACCGGTCTGCTGAGCCTGCGGCTGCCGCGCACCATCGGCTGACGTCGGTTCACGATTTCACGAATTAGCGGTGAAGGTCCTGCTGTTGATGTTGGTCTTGCAGCACACTCCTCGTCGGAGGCGAGGCATCATGCTGCAGACCAACACGAGCAAGGTGAGCCGCTGGGACCAGCACGGGCGCGAGCACGTCGTCCAAGTGCTGCGCAAGGGCCCGCAACGCACGATCAGATGCGAGACCTGCGGCTGGCGCAAGGGCGCGCAGTTCCTGCCGTGGCTGAAGGCCGAGGAGCACCTGGCGGAGGCCCATCAGGCGACGGTGGACCCCAAGGACGGCTAGGGCGTGTCCAGTTCGCCGACCAGGCGGCGCAGGAGCGGGCCGTACTCGGGGTGGGCCAGGGCGTGGGCCATCTGGGCCACCAGGTAGTCCGCCGGGTTGCCGGTGTCGTACCAGCGGCCCTGGATGACCTGTCCGTACACCGCGCGCCCGGCCGCGTAGGCGTTGATGGCGTCGGTCAGGTAGATCTCGCCGGTCTGGTGCTCGTACCAGCGGCGGGTGCGCTCGCGCAGTTCGTCGACGATGCCCGGGGTGATGACATAGCCGCCGATCGCCGCGTACGACGAGGGCGCGGCGGCCGGGTCGGGCTTCTCGACGAGGCCGGTGATGCGCAACGTACCGCCGCCGAGGTCCTCCTTGACGACCGGGACGCCGTAGCGCTGGGATTCCATGGGGTCCATCGGCAGCAGGGCCAGCACCGGGCAGCCGGTCTGCTCGTAGGCGCGGATGAGCTGCTGGGCGCGCGGCACCTCGGCCACGAACACGTCGTCCGGCCACAGTACGAGGACGGGCTCGTCGCCGAAGGAGCGGGCGGCGTTCAGCACGGGGGTGCCGTTGCCGTACGGGCCGTTCTGGTCCAGGTAGGTGATGTGGCCGCGGCGGGCCAGCTCGGCGATCTCCTCGACGGCGTCCGCGTAGGCGGTCTTGCCGTCCGCGCGGAGCTGCTCGACCAGCGCGGGGTTGGGGCGGAAGTGGTCCTGGATCAGGGACTTGCCGCCGGAGACGACGATGGTGATGTCGGTGATGCCGGAGTCCACCAGCTCGCGCACGGTGTGCTCGATGACCGGCTTGTCGCCGACCGGGAGCATCTCCTTCGGCGTCGCCTTGGTCAGCGGCAGCAGCCGCGAGCCGAGTCCGGCGGCGGGGATCACGGCCCTGCGGATGGTCGGGGGCATCGGGTCGCTCGGCTCTCTCTCGGGCGGGTGCTGTCAGTCGGACGGTACCGCCCCGGTGCCCGGCGGTGTCCGCAGCCCTCCGATCAGCAGGTCCAGGAGTGCCTGGAGGTCCTCTTCGACGCCCGGCCGTTCCCACTCGCGGGCGTAGCCGGGGTCGTGGAAGACGGCGGTGGCCTGGAAGAGGGCCCGGGCCGTGGTGGCCGGGTCGGCGACCGTGAAGGCACCCGAGTCGGCGCCCGCCCGGACGACGCGGACGAGCTGGTCGGTCAGATCGGTGATGTGCCCGGTGACCGTCTCGACGCTCTCCCCGACCAGGACCTGGTAGGTGGCGAACAGCTCGGGATCGTCACCCGCCTTGCGGCGCTTGGCCTCGAAGAGAGCGGTGAACCACTCCCGCAGCCGGGACTCCGGGTCCCGGTCCGCCCCGGCGATCTGGGCCAGCAGTCCCGTCGTCCGGTCCAGCCACCGCTTGGTGACCGCCTCCCGCAGGGCCGCCTTGGTGCGGAAGTGGCGGTAGACGCTGCCGTGGCTGACGCCGAGCGCGCGGGCCACGTCGACCACGGTGGCCTTGGCGGGGCCGTGGCGGCGCAGCACCTCTTCGGTGGCTTCGAGGATGCGCTCGGCGGTCAGGATCTCGGTGGTCGGAGGCATGCCTAGACGGTACCCGGCACGGCGATCAGCGTTCGCTGTCGAGCATGGCCATCTGGGCGGGGGCGTAGCGCTCGCCGGCCGCCGCGTCGGCCGGTACGGCGGCCTCGATGGCGGCGAGGTCGGAGGCGTCCAGGGTCACGTCCAGGGCGCCGAGTGCCTCGCCGAGCCGCTCGCGGGTGCGGGCGCCGACCAGCGGCACGATGTCCGTCTGGTGTCGTGAACCCTGCGACAGCGCCCAGGCGATGGCGATCTGGGCGACGGACACGCCCTTCTGCTCGGCGACCTTGCGCAGGGACTCGACCAGCGTGAGGTTGTGCCGGAGGTTGTCGCCCTGGAAGCGCGGGGTGTGGGCGCGGAAGTCGTTCGCGGCGAAGCCCTGCCCGGGCGTGAGATGGCCGGAGATCAGCCCGCGCGAGAGCACCCCGTACGCGGTGACGGCGATGCCCAGCTCGCGCAGGGTGGGCAGGATCTCCCGCTCGGGGCCGCGGGAGATGAGCCCGTACTCGATCTGGAGGTCGGCGATCGGGGCGGTGGCGGCGGCCCGGCGGATGGTCTCGGCGCCGACCTCGCTGAGCCCGATGTGGCGGACGTAGCCCTTCTCGACCAGTTCGGCGATGGCGCCGACGGTCTCCTCGATCGGCACGTTCGGGTCGAGCCGGGCGGGGCGGTAGACGTCGATGTGGTCGACGCCGAGGCGCTGGAGGGAGTAGGCGGCCCAGGTCTTCACGGCGGCGGGGCGTGCGTCGTAGCCGAGCCAGCTGCCGTCCGGGGCGCGGTGGGCGCCGAACTTCACGCTGAGCAGCGCGTTCTCCCGCAGGGCGGCCGGGGCGGTGCGCAGGGCCTCGGCGATCAGCAGTTCGTTGTGGCCCATGCCGTAGAAGTCGCCGGTGTCGAGCAGGGTGACGCCGGCGTCGAGGGCGGCGTGGATGGTGGCGATCGACTCGGCGCGGTCCGAGTCGCCGTACATGCCGGACATGCCCATGCAGCCGAGGCCGAGGGCAAAGACCTGGGGGCCGGTGGTTCCGAGGGTTCGGGTACGCGTCGTCATGCCACCCACCCTGACATGACAACTGACAGATTTCAATATCTGTCAGCCGACCAGGGTGGGCGGCAGAACGAACAGGCCTAGCAGCCGACGAGCCGCCCCGCCAGGTAGCCCTCGATCTGGTCCAGGGAGACCCGCTCCTGCTTCATCGAGTCCCGCTCACGAACCGTCACCGCGTTGTCCTCAAGCGTGTCGAAGTCGACCGTCACGCAGTACGGCGTACCGATCTCGTCCTGGCGCCGGTACCGGCGGCCGATCGCACCCGCGTCGTCGAACTCGATGTTCCAGTTCTGCCGCAGCGCCGTCGCGAGACCCTTCGCCTTCGGGGACAGCTCGGGGTTGCGGGACAGCGGCAGCACCGCGACCTTCACCGGCGCGAGCCGGTGGTCCAGGCGCAGCACCGTCCGCTTCTCCAGCTTGCCCTTGGCGTTCGGCGCCTCGTCCTCGACGTACGCGTCGAGCAGGAAGGCGAGCATCGCGCGCCCGACACCGGCCGCCGGCTCGATGACGTACGGCGTCCAGCGCTCGCCGGCCTCCTGGTCGAAGTAGGAGAGGTCCTGGCCGGAGGCCTTGGAGTGGGCGCCGAGGTCGTAGTCGGTGCGGTTGGCGACGCCCTCCAGCTCACCCCACTCGTTGCCGCCGAACTGGAAGCGGTACTCGATGTCGGCGGTGCGCTTGGAGTAGTGCGAGAGCTTCTCCGCCGGGTGCTCGTACCAGCGCATGTTCTCCTCGCGCAGGCCCAGGCCGGTGTACCAGTTCCAGCGCTGCTCCATCCAGTACTCCTGCCACTTCTCGTCCTCGCCCGGCTTGACGAAGAACTCCATCTCCATCTGCTCGAACTCGCGGGTGCGGAAGATGAAGTTGCCGGGCGTGATCTCGTTGCGGAAGGACTTGCCCATCTGCGCGATGCCGAACGGCGGCTTGCGGCGCGAAGTGGTCTGCACCTGGGCGAAGTTGGTGAAGATTCCCTGCGCGGTCTCGGGACGCAGGTAGGCGATGGAGCCGGTGTCCTGGGTCGGGCCGAGGTGGGTCGAGAGCAGACCCGAGAACTGCTTCGGCTCGGTGAACTGGCCCTTGTTGCCGCAGTTGGGGCAGTTGACGTCCGCCAGGCCGTTCTCCGGGGCGCGGTGGTGCTTGGCCTCGTACGCCTCCTCCAGGTGGTCCGCGCGGAACCGCTTGTGGCAGGAGGTGCACTCGGTGAGCGGGTCGGAGAAGGTGGCCACGTGGCCGGAGGCGACCCAGACCTCGGGGGCCAGGATCACGGACGAGTCGATACCGACCACGTCCTCGCGCGACGTCACCATGTAGCGCCACCACTGACGCTTCAGGTTCTCCTTGAGCTCGACACCCAGCGGTCCGTAGTCCCAGGCGGCCCGCTGACCGCCGTAGATCTCACTACAGGGGAAAACGAAGCCCCGGCGCTTGCTCAGGCTGACGATGGTGTCGATCTTGTCGGCGGCCACGGTGCTCTCTTCATGACGGATGGACGGCAGCGAATGCCTCAGGTTACCGGCGCGGCCACCCCCGGTATCAAATCGGTTCCGCTCAGCAGGTTTGTTGACAACGGTTTCCATATTTGATGAAAATGACTGTCATGAACGTACGACGACGCCTCATACCCATGGTCGCCGTGAGCGCCGCCCTCACCGCCCTCTCCGCCTGCTCCACCGACAGCGCGGCCGCGGGCAACACCGACAAGTTCGACGTCGTCGCCTCCTTCTACCCGATGGCCTTCCTCGCCGAGCAGATCGGCGGGGACCACGTGCACGTCACCAGCCTGACCGAGCCCGGCCAGGAGCCGCACGACCTGGAGATCAGCGCCAAGCAGACCGCGCAGCTCCAGGAGTCCGACGCGGTGCTCTACCTCAAGAACCTCCAGCCCTCCGTCGACGACGCGGTCGCCCAGTCCGAGATCAAGACGAAGATCGACGCGTCCGCGCTCACCGAGCTGGAGAAGCACGGCAACGAGGTCGGCGGCCACGCGGCCGAGCACGACGACCACGCCAACGAGGAACTCGAAGGCCTCGACCCCCACATCTGGCTCGACCCGGTGCGCTACTCCCAGGTCGCCGAGGGCGTCGGCAAGGCCTTCGAGAAGGCGGACCCGGACCACGCGGCCGACTACAAGGCCAACACCGCGGCCCTGGTGAAGAAGCTCGGCGACCTGAACACCAAGTTCAAGACCGGCCTCGCGAACACCGACACCAAGGTCTTCATCACCACCCACGCCGCCTTCGGCTACCTCGCCGAGCGCTACGGCCTCACCGAGGAGGCCATCAACGGCCTCGACCCGGAGTCGGAGCCCAGCGCCGAGCGCGTGAAGGACCTTGAGAAGATGGCGAAGGCCGACGGCGTCACGACCGTGTTCTACGAGACGCTCGTCAGCGACAAGACCGCGAAGACGATCGCCTCCGACGCCGGACTGAAGACGGACGTCCTCGACCCGATCGAGGGCATCACCGCCAAGTCCCGCGGCAAGGACTACTTCGCGGTCCAGGAAGCCAACCTCAAGGCGCTGCAAGCCGCCCTGGGAGCGAAATGACATCGGAGGACGGCATGGCAGAGCCCGTCATCGCGCTGCGCGGAGTCCGCGCCGACCTGGGCTCGCGCCCCGTCCTGCGCGGCATCGACCTCACCGTGGAGCGCGGTGAGGTCGTCGCGCTGCTCGGCGCCAACGGCTCCGGCAAGTCGACCGCGATCCGCGCGATCATCGGCCAAGTCCCGGCGTCGGCCGGGGAGATCGAGCTCTTCGGCATCCCGCGGGCCCGCTTCCGCGACTGGGCGCGCGTCGGTTACGTCCCGCAGCGCACCACCGCCGCGGGCGGCGTCCCGGCCACGGTCACCGAGATCGTCGCGAGCGGCCGGCTCTCACGCGCCCGCTTCGGCGTCCTGCGCAAGGCCGACCACGCGGCCGTACGGCGGGCCCTGGAGCTGGTCGGCATGGCGGACCGCGCGAAGGACTCCGTCAACGCGCTCTCCGGCGGCCAGCACCAGCGGGTGCTGATCGCCCGCGCCCTCGCTGCCGAACCCGAACTGCTCATCATGGACGAGCCGATGGCGGGCGTGGACCTCGCCAGCCAGGAGGTGCTCGCTCGGACTCTGCGCGACCAGGTCGCCGAGGGCGCCACCGTCCTGCTCGTCCTGCACGAACTGGGCCCCCTGGAGCCGCTGATCGACCGCGCGGTCGTCCTGCGCGACGGCTGCGTCCTGCACGACGGCCCGCCTCCCCGCGCGGTCGGTCAGCACGCCCTTCCCGGCCACGACCACGTCCACCCCCACTCCCCCGAGCACGAGCCGATGCGCACAGGACTGCTGACCTGATGGACTTCCTCGACTACGCCTTCATGCAGCGGGCCCTGCTCGCCGCCGTCCTGGTCGGCATCACCGCCCCCGCCGTCGGCATCTACCTGGTCCAGCGCCGCCAGGCCCTGATGGGCGACGGCATCGGCCATGTCGCGATGACCGGCGTCGGCCTCGGCTTCCTGCTGTCCTGGTCGCCGATCTGGATGGCGACCCTGGTCTCCGTCCTCGGCGCGGTACTGATGGAACTCATCCGCTGGTACGGCAGGACCCGCGGCGACATCGCCCTCGCGATGCTCTTCTACGGCGGCATGGCCGGCGGCGTGATGTTCATCAACCTCGCGCCCGGCGGCTCCAACGCCAATCTCACCTCGTACCTCTTCGGCTCGCTCTCGACCGTGAGCCAGTCCGACGTGACCGCGATCTGTGTGCTGGCCGCCTTCGTGGTGCTGGTCACCCTGGGGCTGCGCCGCCAGCTCTTCGCGGTCAGCCAGGACGAGGAGTTCGCCCGGGTCACCGGGCTGCCGGTGCGGGCGCTGAACCTGCTCACCGCGGTCACGGCCGCGGTCACGGTGACCGTCGCGATGCGCGTGGTCGGCCTGCTGCTGGTCAGCGCGCTGATGGTGGTCCCGGTGGCCGCCGCCCAGCAGCTCAGCCGGAGCTTCGCGGCGACCTTCGCGATCGCCGTCGCGATCGGTGTGAGCGTGACCATCGGCGGCACCGTCACCTCGTACTACCAGGACGTCCCGCCCGGTGCCACGATCGTGTTGCTGACCATCGGCGCCTTCATCGTGCTGACCGCGCTCGCGACCCCGCTGGCCCGTCGCCGCGCCCGTGCCGCCGCGGCCGCGCAGCCCTCCGGCGACCCCGCGGAGTGTGTGATTCCGGCCAGCAGGGAGCCGGACGGCAAGGTCGGCGTCTGACTCCGCACAGACCGGGCTGGCACAATGGCCCGGCAGGCGCAGACGTGTGTGGCGCGCGCGAGCCGCAGGAGCGCGCCACCAGAAGGAGGTAACGGTGACGACCGCTGGACCGCCCGTGAAGGGGCGCTCGACCCGCCAGCGGGCAGCCGTGGCGGCGGCCCTGGACGAGGTCGACGAGTTCCGCAGCGCGCAGGAGCTCCACGACATGCTCAAGCACAAGGGCGACTCGGTCGGCCTGACCACGGTCTACCGCACCCTCCAGTCCCTCGCCGACGCCGGCGAGGTCGACGTCCTGCGCACCTCCGACGGCGAGTCCGTCTACCGTCGCTGCTCCACCGGCGACCATCACCACCACCTGGTCTGCCGCATCTGCGGCAAGGCGGTCGAGGTCGAGGGCCCGGCCGTGGAGAAGTGGGCCGACGCGATCGCGGCAGAGCACGGCTTCGTCAACGTGGCCCACACCGTGGAGATCTTCGGCACCTGCGCGGAGTGCGCGGCCGAGCAGCGCTGACCCCTCTTACGGGTCTTACTGGTCCTACTGGACCAGCTCGATGTGCGGGTGGTCCGGCGACTTCGGGCAGACGTGAAGCTGCAGGTCGTAGCCCCCGGCGATGTCGATCATGGTGAAGTTCGCCGGCGGAGTGCCGGGGAGCAGCGGCGTGGGGTCGGTCCGCTCTTCTTCGGGGGCCCAGCTGTCGCTGCCGGCGTTCCATTCCGTGGTGGCGATGGTCAGCAGCGGGTCCGCCTCGGTGCCGCATGCGGGGCAGAGCCGGGGCACGGGGTCGGTGAGGCCCCAGCGGGTCCAGCCGCCGGCCTTCCAGCCGGGGGCGTGGGACAGCCTCTCCCGGTAGAACCCCTCCGGGGCCGTCGCGTACGCGCTGTCCACCGCCGCTCCGGCCGCCTCCCACCTGCTCGGGTCCCCCAGCTGCTGCCGCAGGTCCCCGCTCAGCTCCATGACGTCCGGGTACTCGGTGACCTGCTCCGGTGCGAGGAGACACGGCTCCGGCAGGTAGCCGCGGGACTGGAGCACGGGCGGCTCGGGCGGGGTGTCGAGTACGTCGGTGACGGTGGCGGCCGACCGCCAGAAGACCGAGGTGCGGGGATGTGTCGGGTGGTTGAAGGGGCACCACAGGACCTGGAGCAGATCGGCCTCCGACTGCCCGGGCGGGCGCAGCAGGGGGACGTCGCGGACGTACAGCTGGGCCACGGGCAGCAGGGCGACCGGGCCCTCGGGCCAGGGGCGGCCGGTCTTGATCCGCCTCTCGGTCGCCAGTTCCTCGGGCGTGGCGGCGGGCGCCTGCGGATCGCGGCGCCGCCGGTCGGCCGCGGCGGCCCGGTTGCGGCGCAGCAGCCGCAGGTCGTCCGGTGAGAGACCCGGCCGTCGGCTCGGCACATGCGGGCCTTCGCAGTGCGGCCACGGCTCGTCGGCGGGCCACAGCAGCGGCCCGCCGACAGAGCTGTCCTGCGCGGTGGGCGACCCGGGGCGGGGGTGCAGCCGGGTCGCCGTGCGTGCCAGCGGGGCCAGTTGAGGGAAGACCGCGGTGACGTCCAAGGGCCGCGGTGGGGTGGTGAAGCTCATTCCGGCTCCCGGTGGCACGAACAGGGTGGATCAGTTACCGAGGTTGAACAGCCCGGTGGTTCCCCGGGTGTTGGGGACGTAGACGTCGGCGAACAGCTGCTCCGTCGATCCGTCCTCCCGCTCGATGGTGGCGCTCATCGTAACTCCCACCGGAATCGTGCTGGTGGCGTCCAGGTAGTCGGGCGTCACCTCGTAGAGGATCGCGTCGTCCTCTCCGAACGACTGCTCCGCCACCTCGTCGCGGACCTGCTCCTCGTACTCCCACATGCTTCCCGCACCGGTGTTCATGCCCGACTGCCAGCAGGGGACGAGGTTCTGCGAGATCCGCCCGCCGAGAATGTTGGCGATCAGGTGGCACCGGGAGAGTCCGGCGGTGTCGAGCTGGTTCGCCACGGCGAAGAGCTGCGCGTCCTGCCAGCCGGTGATGTCTCCCCCGGCGTCACTGCCCGGCCCGGGGGTCTTCCCCAGGCAGGCCTGCGCCCCGGTGGCCCGGAGACCGGCCGCGCCCTGCGGGCTGGTGGTCTTGTTGACGTGGGCGACCGGTTCGGTGGTGTTCAGGATCCAGCCGTTCCCGGCCGGGCGTGCCCCCTCCGGCGAGACCCCCAGGCAGGCGGCGTGCGAGCCGTCCAGCGACGCCGTGAGCTCCAGCTTGAACTGCTCGGCGTCGATGACCCGTTGGCCCTGGAAGCCGTCCGAGAGCTGGCCGTCGGCGAACTGCTTGTCGGCGGCGGCGACATGGGCGCGCGCGCAGGGCTTGGAGGTGTCCAGCCCCGAACCGCCGCCCAGCTCGAAGATGACCCATCCGCCGCTGCCGTAGTAGGGGATGACCTCCGCGCACCGGGCGCCGTCCGTTCCCCCTTCCCGTGTCTCCGCGAAGGGGAAGGGGGCACAGGTGTCGGTCGGGATGAGGTCGGTCGCGTCCGCGAACGGTTTCGACGACCCGCTTCCACAGGTGCTGCTCGTGCGGTCGGCAGCACCGCTCGTCGCCCGGGTCAGCAGCGTGTCGCGCCCCCAGTGGTCGGCGAGCTTCTGCTGGGCCCACAGATAGGCCGCCACCGCACCGCCCTGGTCGGAGCCCTGCGTGCTCATCGGCACGACGGCCGTGACCGAGGGGACGACGCAGCCCGCCGTCGAGGTGCCCCCGACCGCGTTGTCGCAGCGGAGCTTGCGCGGGTTGTCCCACGAGGCGTTCGGGTCGACGGCCGTGGCGCCCGGCGAGGTCACGTACACCTTGTACGAGGTGAGGAACTCCGCGACGGCACCCACGGCGGGCGAGGAGGAGTACGAGACGGTGCCGGTGAGCGACTGGCCCAGGGTCAGGTCGCCGCCGTACCAGGGCGCGGTCTTGGTCGCCGTACAGCCGGTTCCGCAGGCGGCCCGGAACTTGGCGTTGAGGGCGGTGACCTCGCCGCTCGCGCTGGTCATCGTCACCGTGACCTGCTCGTTCCAGGTGGTGCCCGCGGCGGGCAGGGTCGCGCTGGTCGAGATCGCCAGGGTGCCGCGTCCGAGTTCCTTGCCGTTGCTGTCGCGCAGGATGTAGAGGACGTTCACTCCGGTCACGCAGTACCCGAAGCGCTCGTAGGAGTAGGTGCCGGGGCTGATGAGGGAGCAGCTCGCGGCGTCGGCGGCCGCGGTGAGGCTCCGCTGGGCCGTCGTACTCGTGGCCGGGGCGGTGCTCGTGGTCACACAGGCCTCGGCGGCGCCCGCCCGGCGTTCCTTCGATCCGGCCCGGGTGGGCTCGCACCGCTCCCCGGACTTCGCCCGGAAGGCGCTGGTCCCGGTGGTGGGGGGCGCGGTCGCCGGCTGGTCCGCCGAATCGATCCTGCCGACGGGGCGCAGGGCCGTGTCCGTCGTCTGCTGCGCCTGGCTCACGCCGGTCGTGAGCCCGAGCGTCGCCGCCGTCAGCAGGGCGAGCACGGCCGACCGGACGCGTATTCGTCTCGGTCGGCCGGGTCCTGTCGCATGCATGGTCGTCATTCCTTTCCTCCCGGTCCTCCCGGAAGCGATGAGCCCCCTGGGGGCCGGCCGTGGCCGG
>NZ_JBEYVC010000222.1:0-16508 GCF_040643855.1 Streptomyces sp. NPDC047072
CCGCGCCCGAGCCGAAGAACACCGGCGCCTCATGGACCACGACCAGCCTGCGGGTCTTCTCCACCGAGGTCTGGATGGAGTCGAAGTCCATCGTCACGGTCATGCTCGTCGTCTCCGGCCTCGCGATCGCCCTCTTCGTCACCCAGGGCTTCTCGACGGCCGTCTATCTCTCCGAGGAGTTGGAGAACCCCCGCCGCGACGTGGCCCGAACCGTCCTCGCCACCCTCGCCATCTCCTCGGTGATCATCCTGGTCCCGGTCGCGGCGATCACCATGGGCGCCTCCGACCTCCCCGCACTGACCGGCGGCGACATCGGCGCCATGGTCACGGCCTGGTCCACCTCCGCGGTCGGCACCTTCGTCAGCCTCTGCGTGGCCCTCGCGATCATCAACGCCGGCATCGTCATGGTCATCCAGAACTCCCGCGTCCTCTTCGCCTCAGCGAGGGACAAGGCCTGGCCGATCCCGATCAACAACGCCTTCGCGAAACTGGGCCGCTTCGGCAGTCCGTGGGTCGCCCCCCTGGCCGTAGGCGTCCCGGGCGCAGCCCTCTGCTTCGTGAACCTGGACACGTTGTACGGCGTGACAGGCGTCTCGGTGACCGGCATGTACCTCCTGGTCGCGGTGGCCGCCCTGCTCTCCCGCCGCAACCCCCACAAGCACACCCGGCCTGGCGCATGCCCCTGTGGCCCACGATGCCGATAGCCCTGATAGCGGTCCTGACCTACATCCTGACCCAGCAGGACCCGCAGTATCTCCTCTGGACAGGAGGCGTCACAGCGGCAGCAACTCTCTACTGGGCCCTCTACCTCCGCCCGAGAAGGGCAACGAGGTGGTTGGTGTCGATCCCGCTGGACTGAACCCACCCAGGGGCGCGGGGAACTGCGCGACCAGCCACAACGACGCAGCAGGCGGCCGACAACACAGCCCCCACCCCCATAGCCGTACCGCACCTGCTGTACGCCAAGAACCCCCGTCCCCCCAGAGGATGGCCCCCACCTCACCCCCCGGTCGATAAGTCCCCGACAGCTTCACCCCGTACCGTTGAAACATGGATCTTCGACGCCTCCGGAGGCCACGGTGGATCGCCGCCGCGGCCTCCGCCGTCGTCCTCGCAGCCGCCGGGACATGGACGGCCACTGCCTCCGACGACCCACCCCCGGTGCACCGCGCGGACCAGATCATGTCGATCGACGGCGTCCGCATAGACACTTCGTACTTCACGGCAGGCAAAGGCACCGAGAAACGCCCGGCCGTCCTCATAGGCCACGGCTTCGGCGGCAGCAAGAACGACGTCCGCGCGGAGGCCGAGAAGCTCGCGAGAGACGGCTACGCGGTCCTCACCTGGTCCGCCCGCGGCTTCGGCAGGTCGACAGGAAAGGTCGGCCTCAACGACCCCGACGCCGAGGTCAAGGACGTCAGCAAGCTCATCGACTGGCTCGCGAAACAACCCCAGGTTCAGCTCGACAAGCCCGGCGACCCCCGCGTCGGCGTGACCGGCGCGAGCTACGGCGGCGCGATCTCCCTCCTCGCCGCCGGCTACGACGACCGCGTGGACGCCATCGCCCCCTCGATCACGTACTGGAACCTCTCGGACGCCCTGTTCCCGAACGGCGTCTTCAAGAAGCTCTGGGCCGGCATCTTCGTCAACTCCGCGGGCGGCTGCGACAAGTTCGAGCCGCAGATCTGCGCGATGTACGAGCGCGTCGCCGAGTCCGGCACCCCGGACGCGCAGGCCGAGAAGATGCTGGAGGAGCGCTCCCCGTCGGCCGTGGCGAAGAACATCAAGGTCCCCACGCTCCTCCTCCAGGGCCAGACCGACTCCCTCTTCCCCCTGAACCAGGCCGACGCCGCCGCGAAGGCGATCCGCGCCAACGGCGCCCCCGTGGACGTCGACTGGATCGCCGGCGGCCATGACGGCGGCGACCTGGAGACGAGCCGCGTCCAGTCCCGCGTCACGAACTGGTTCGACCGCTACCTCAAGGACGACAAGGGAACCGACACCGGCCCCGCCTTCCGCGTCACCCGCACCCTCGGCACGGGGACCGGCGACGGCGAGCCCCGCCTGCGGGGCGTGACCGCGGACAAGTACCCCGGCCTGGAGAGCGACGAGCACGAAATCACGCTGACCGGACGAGAGCAGAGTTTCGCCAACCCGGCCGGCGCCAGCCCGCCCGGGATCTCGGCCCTCCCCGGTCTCGGCAGCGCCGCCGGCGGCCTCTCCCAGCTCTCCTCGCTCGGTGTCTCCCTCTCCCTCGACTTCCCCGGCCAGTTCGCCTCGTTCGAGTCGGCGCCGGTCAAGGACGATCTCCAGATCACCGGTTCGTCCACGGTCACCGTCCATGTGAAGTCGACGAGCGACGAAGCCGTCCTCTTCGCCAAGCTGTACGACGTCGGCCCGGACGGCCGCCAGCAGACGCTGCCCTCCCAACTCGTCGAGCCCGTCAAGGTAGTTGGCGCGAAGGCCGGCAAGGACGTCACGATCACCCTCCCGGCGATCGACCACGAGATCGACGACGGCCACCGCCTCAAGCTGGTCCTCGCCTCCACCGACCTCGCCTACGCCTCCCCGACCACCCCGGCGACGTACACCGTCTCCCTCAAGAGCGGCGACCTCCAGGTCCCCACCGCCCTCGCGGAGAAGAACACCCGCGCCCCGCTGCCCGCCTGGACCTGGTGGCTGCCGCTCGCCGGCGCCCTGGTCGCCCTGGCCCTCGTTCTCACCGGCCGCCGCCGGACCGTGGCCCCCGCCGCCCCCGACCCGGCGCTCGCCGAAGTCCCGCTCCAGATCACGGACTTGAGCAAGAAGTACGCCAAGTCCACCGACCGGTACGCCGTCCGCGACCTCTCCTTCCGCGTCGAGAAGGGCCAGGTCCTCGGCCTGCTCGGCCCCAACGGCGCCGGAAAGACGACCACGTTGCGCATGCTGATGGGCCTGATCAAGCCGGACGGCGGCGAGATCCGCGTCTTCGGCCACGCCATCGCCCCCGGCGCCCCCGTCCTCTCCCGCGTCGGCGCCTTCGTCGAGGGTGCGGGCTTCCTCCCGCACCTGTCGGGCCGGGAGAACCTGGAGCTGTACTGGCAGGCCACCGGCCGCCCGCCCGAGGACGCCCACATGGACGAGGCGCTCGAAATCGCCGGCCTGGGCGACGCGTTGGCCCGCGCGGTGCGCACCTACTCCCAGGGCATGCGCCAGCGCCTGGCCATCGCCCAGGCCATGCTGGGCCTGCCGGACCTGCTGATCCTCGACGAGCCGACCAACGGCCTCGACCCGCCGCAGATCCGCGAGATGCGCGAGGTGATGATCCGCTACGCGGCGGCCGGCCGTACGGTCATCGTCTCCAGCCATCTGCTCTCCGAGGTCGAGCAGTCCTGCACCCACCTCGTGGTGATGGACCGCGGCCGGCTCGTCCAGGCGGGCCCGGTCGGCGAGATCGTCGGCTCCGGCGACACCCTCCTGGTCGGCACCGCCGTACCCCTGGAGGAGCCCGTCGTGGAGAAGATCGCCGCGCTGCCCGGCATCGCCTCGGCCGACCCCACCGACGACGGCCTTCTGGTACGGCTCGACGCGGACGGCACCGCCCAGCGCCTGGTCGCCGAACTCGTCCGGCTGGAGGTCCCGGTGACCTCGGTCGGCCCGCACCGCCGCCTCGAAGACGCCTTCCTCACCCTGATCGGAGACCACGCATGAGCGCCACCCTGGAAGGGCGCGCGGAGGTCGCCGACGGCTACCGCGCGGGCCGCACACTGCCCCTCAGGGTCGAGCTGGTACGGCAGTTGAAGCGCCGCCGCACCCTCGTCATGTACGGCATCCTCGTCGCCCTGCCCTTCGTCCTGCTGATCGCGTTCCAGCTGGGCGGCGGGCCGGGATCCAACAACAACCAGACCGGCCTGATGGACACGGCCACCCTGTCCGGGGCGAACTTCGCCGCGGTCAACCTCTTCGCCTCGGCCGGATTCCTGCTGGTCGTCCCGGTCGCCCTGTTCTGCGGGGACACCGTCGCCTCGGAGGCCAGCTGGTCCTCGCTGCGCTATCTGCTCGCGGCCCCCGTGCCGAGGGCCCGGCTGCTGTGGTCCAAGCTCGTCGTCGGCCTCACCCTCAGCCTCGGCGCGATGATCCTGCTGCCGGTGGTCGCCCTCGCCGTCGGCACGGTCGCGTACGGATGGGGTCCCTTGGAGCTGCCGACCGGCGGCTCGCTGGCCCCGGGCACGGCGGCCCAACGCCTGCTGATCACCGTGGCGTACATCTTCGTCTCCCAACTCGTCACCGCTGCCCTGGCGTTCTGGCTCTCCACCCGAACGGACGCCCCGCTCGGGGCGGTTGGCGGCGCGGTGGGCCTGACCATCATCGGCAACGTCCTCGACTCGGTGACGGCCCTCGGCGACTGGCGCGACTTCCTGCCCGCGCACTGGCAGTACGCCTGGCTCGACGCCGTCCGCCCCCGCCTGGACTGGTCCGACATGATCCAGGGCACCTCCCTGTCGATAACGCTCGCCCTGGTGCTGTTCGCCCTGGCCTTCAGGGGTTTCGCCCGCAAGGACGTGGTCTCCTAGGTCAACGGAGGATCACCCACCGGTCTCAACAGCCGCCCTTCGTGCCCCCTTTGAGACCCTTCCGCAACGCTCCGTAGCGCACGTTCCGGCCCCCTGGCCCGTCACAGTCGCAGAAGCCGACGTCAACAGGCCCAGGGGGTACGGACGATGGAGCGACAGCGGACACGACAGGTGATGCTCGCCCTCACACTGGCGGGCGGCCTGCTGCTCACCGGTTGCGGGGGCGGCGACGACAGCGGAAGCAGGAGCAGCGCCGACGGGTCGAAGGGCGGCTCGTACGGCTCGGCCTTCCCGGCCCCCGACCAGCCCGAGGGCGAACAGGACTCCGACGAGTCCCGCGACTTCGAGTCCCCGGAGTCACAGGCACCCGACTACCTCTCCACCTTCGCCCTCGACGTGGACACCGCCTCCTACGGCTACGCCCGCCGCACCCTCGCCGAGGGCCGCCGCCCCGACCCCTCGACGATCCGCCCCGAGGAGTTCGTCAACAGCTTCCGCCAGGACTACGACCGCCCCGACGGCAACGGCTTCACGGTCACCGTCGACGGCGCCCGCACCGGCGACGACGACTGGTCCCTGGTCCGCGTGGGCCTGGCCACCAGGGGCACCTCGGACGACCAGGACGAACGCCCGCCCGCCGCCCTCACCTTCGTCATCGACATCTCCGGCTCCATGTCCGAACCCGGCCGCCTCGACCTCGCCCAGCAGTCCCTCGACACCATGACCGAGCGCCTGCACGACGACGACTCGGTCGCCCTCGTCACCTTCAGCGACCAGGCCGAACAGGTCCTGCCGATGACCCGCCTCGGCGGCCACCGCGACAAGATCCACAAGGCGATCGACAGCCTGGAGCCGACGTACTCCACCAACCTCGGCGCGGGCGTGGAGACCGGCTACGAGACGGCCGTCGACGGCCTGCGCGAGGGCGCCACCAACCGGGTCGTCCTCGTCTCCGACGCCCTCGCCAACACCGGTGACACGGACGCCGACTCGATCCTCGACCGCATCGACGGCGCCCGCCGCGAACACGGCATCACCCTCTTCGGCGTCGGCGTCGGCAGCGACTACGGCGACGCCCTGATGGAACGCCTCGCCGACAAGGGCGACGGCCACACCGTCTACGTCTCCGGCGCGGACGACGCCGAGAAGGTCTTCTGCGAGCAGCTCCCGCAGAACATCGACCTCACCGCCCGCGACGCCAAGGCCCAGGTCGCCTTCGACCCCGAGACCGTGTCCTCCTTCCGCCTCGTCGGCTACGACGACCGCCGCGTCGCCGACGACGACTTCCGCGACGACCGAGTGGACGGCGGCGAGGTCGGCCCCGGCCACACCGTCACCGCCCTCTACGCCGTCCGCACCCGCCCGGGCGCCGAGGGCCACCTCGCCACCGCGACGGTCCGCTGGCAGGACCCGGACACCCGCGCCCCGCACGAGGAGAACGGCCAGCTGGACACCGACGACCTCGCCGGCTCGGTCCGCGACGCGGGCGCCCGCTTCCAGGTCACCGCGGTCGCCGCCTGGTTCGCCGACGCCCTGCGCGACCGCGGCGACGCCCTCCCCGGCCGCCCCTCCCTGAGCGAACTCGCCGAACGCGCCGACGACTTGGCCGACACCACCGAGGACAGCGCGGTACGTCAACTCGCCGACACCATCCGCCAGGCCCGGCATCTCGCCGAGTAGCGCCGGACCCATTGACCTTTCGTTACGCGTCAGTAAGTTAGCTGTCCTGTCCGAGCCGACCGGGGAGCCGTCATGGGCGTACGCAAGGACCTGAAGCGGGCGAAGCAGCGTGCCGACCTGGCCGCCCGCGCCAGGGTCGAGGTGGTCAGGGACGCCGACGGCGTCGTACGCGAGGCACGCACCCCGCCGCTCGTCGCGACCCCGGCCACCGGAAGCATCGCCGACCTCCCGTTCACCAACGCGGTTCAGGCGCCGGACGCCGTGGTCCTGCGCCGCGAGCGGAACGGCGCCTGGCATCCCGTCACGGCCACCGCCTTCGCCGCCGAAGTGACCGCCGTCGCCAAGGGGTTGATCGCGGCGGGGCTCGAACCGGGCGGCCGCGTCGCCGTGATGTCCCGCACCCGTTACGAGTGGACGGTCCTGGACTTCGCGATCTGGGCGGCCGGCGGCCAGACCGTCCCGGTCTACGCGACCTCCTCCGCCGAGCAGGTCGACTGGATCGTCCGCGACTCCGGTGCCCGGCACGTCGTCGTCGAGACGGCGGAGAACGCCGACACCCTCACCGTCGGCACCTCCGCCCACGAACACGCGCCGCATGTATGGCAGTTGGAGGCGGGAGAACTGGCCGGGTTGATCTCCCTCGGCGCGGACGTCCCCGACGAGGAGGTCACCAAGCGCCGCACCTCCCTGAGCCCGGACACCGTCGCCACCGTCTGCTACACCTCCGGCACCACCGGCCGCCCCAAGGGCTGCGTCCTGACCCACGGCAACCTGCACGCCGAGGCCGCCAACACCGTCGAACTGCTGCATCCCGTCTTCGAGGCGGTCACCGGCCAGGTCGCCTCCACCCTGCTCTTCCTCCCGCTCGCCCACATCATGGGCCGCACGATCCAGATCGCCTGTCTGATGGCCCGCATCGAGATCGGCCACTGCCCGAGCATCAAGCCCGACGAACTACGGCCCGCGCTCCGGGAGTTCCGCCCCACCTTCATCGTCGGCGTGCCGTACCTCTTCGAGAAGATCCACGCCACCGGCCGCGCCACCGCCGAGAAGATCGGCCGCGCCGCCTCCTTCGACCGCGCCCACCGCATCGGCGTCCGCTTCGGCGAGGCGTACCTGAACAAGTTCCTCGACACCGGCAAGGGCCCCGGCCTGGGCCTCTACGCCGCCTGGGCCCTGTACGACCTGCTGGTGTACCGCCGTATCCGCAAGGAACTCGGCGGCCGCATGCGCTACGCCATCAGCGGCGGATCCCCCCTCGACCGAGAACTGAGCCTCTTCTTCTACGCGGCGGGCATCATCGTCTACGAGGGCTACGGCCTCACCGAGACGACGGCCGCCGCGACCATCGTCCCGCCGCTCAGGCCCCGCCCCGGCACGGTCGGACAGCCCGTCCCCGGCACCGCGATCCGGATCGCCGGCGACGGCGAGGTCCTCGTCAAGGGCGCGGTCGTCTTCGGTGCCTACTGGAACAACCCGGCGGCCACCGACGCCGTCCTCACCGACGAGTGGTTCGCCACCGGCGACCTCGGCGCGCTCGACGGCGACGGCTACCTCACCATCACCGGGCGCAAGAAGGACCTGCTGGTCACCTCAGGGGGCAAGAACGTCTCCCCGGCCGTCCTGGAGGACCGGCTGCGCAGCCGCGCCCCCGTCGGGCAGTGCCTCGTCGTCGGCGACAACCGCCCCTTCGTGGCCGCCCTGATCACCCTGGACCCCGAGGCGATGGAGCACTGGCTGTCGGTGCGCGGGCTGCCCAGGGACACCCCCTTCGCCGAACTCGCCGGGGACGCGCGGCTGCGCGCCGACATCCAGCAGGCCGTCGACCACGCCAACGCGGCCGTCTCGCGCGCCGAGTCGATCCGCGCCTTCCGGCTGGTCGAGGGCGAGTTCACCGAGGACAACGGCATGCTCACGCCCTCCCTCAAGGTCAAGCGGCACGTGGTGACGACGGCGTACGCGCGGGACGTCGAGGCGATCTACGCGAAGTAGCGGCACGCGAAACGGCGGGCCACCGGAGAACCGGTGACCCGCCGTCGCGGCGGAGCGGGGAGACTCAGCCGTTGCCCGCGCCGTTGCCGGAGAGGGCCGAGATGTCGTCCAGGATGTGCGACAGCGGCTCGTCGCCCTTGGCCTGGGTGGAGTTCTCGACGCACTGCTGGTTCTGCGGGGCCGACAGGATCGGCACGTCCTGCAGGACACCGACGGCGGCGACGCCGACGAGGCCCTGGAGGTTGAGCTTCGCCGGCAGACCGACACAGGGCTTGTTCAGCGAACCCTGGACCAGCGAGAGCTGCGGGCTCATGTCGCCGAACGTGGCCGAGTTGCCGAACTCCTGCGAGGCGCCGTTGCCACTGGCGGACGTGGTGCCGCTGTCGTTGCCGATGGCGAGCGCCTGGGGGGCGGCCGCGGCCGCGACACCGGCGACGGACGCGGCAACAGCCGCGGTTGCCCACAGCTTCTTCATGTTCGTTCCCTTCGAAAAACGGACTCCGGGGAGGGAGTTGCATGATCGTCAACGCGTGGACCCCGGCCGAGGTTGCGGTCTTTGCCCCGTTTGGCCCAGCGCGTTTCCGGACGACGCGGGCGCCCCTGCGGCGTTCGGCGCACCACGAAAAAACAGCGGGCCGCCGAGAGTTCGGCGACCCGCTGAGAGGCTGGACGACGGATCAGTGGTTGCCGCCGCCGTTGCCGGAGAGGGCCGAGATGTCGTCCAGGATGTGCGACAGCGGCTCGTCGCCCTTGGCCTGGGTGGAGTTCTCGACACACTGCTGGTTCTGCGGGGCCGACAGGATCGGCACGTCCTGCAGAACGCCGACGGCGGCGACGCCGACGAGACCCTGGAGGTTCGCCTTCGCGGGCAGACCGATGCAGGGCTTGTTCAGGGAACCCTGGATGAGCGCCATCTGCGGGCTCATGTTGCCGTAGGTGGCCGAGTTGCCGAACGACTGGTGGGCACCGTTGCCGCTGGCGGAGGTGGTGCCGTTGTCGTTGCCGATCGCCATGGCGGGGGAGGCAGCACCCACTACGGAAGCGGCGACCGCGGCGGAAGCCAGAACCTTCTTGATCACTTGCTAATCCCTTCTGGAGAAACCCCGTCCACCGGAGCGCCTTGGTCAACTGCGCCGGGCCGGTGTGGTTGCTCCCTTTCACTCCGATGGCGCAGTGCGGCGATCGGGCGGGTGAACTCCCGCAACCAAAAACCGGGGAGCCGGTTGATGCGGACGCAGGAGCGTGCGTCGTGGTGATGCACCTGGGAAAGGAACGGAAAATGCTGAAGAAGGCAATGGCCGCCGCGGGCGTGGCTGCGTGTGTGGTCGGTGTCGCTTCACCCGCCATGGCCATCGGTGACGACACCGGCACCACGTCCGCCAGCGGCAACGGCGCGCACGACAAGTTCGGCAACTCGGTGACCAAGGGCGACATGAGCCCGCAGGCCACCCTGGTCCAGAGCACGGCCAACAAGCTCTGCATCGGCCTGCCCGCGAAGGCGAACGCCCAGGGCATCGTCGGCCTGGCCGCCGTCGGCGTCCTCCAGGACGTGCCGATCCTGTCGGCCCCGCAGAACCAGCAGTGCGCCGACAACAGCACCCAGGCCAAGGGTGACGAGCCGGCCTCGCACATCCTGAGCGACATCTCGGCCCTCGCCGGAAACGGTGTGAAGAACGGCTGACACAGCACCACGAAATCGCCCGGGCATATGCCCGGGCGATTTTTGCTGATGTCCCGTCAATTTCCTTTGCGTTACTCAGATGAAGCGTTTCTCCGAGGGCGTTCGAGTGAATTCGGCGACGACTCGCGTTCAGGGGTTTCCTCTGCCGTCTATTCCTCGTTCTACAGCCTGCCGGTCATGGTGCGAGCCGTTCCGACTGTGCTCGCTCGGTTTCTACCGTCATCGAGGCATGACCGCAGAGAAGGGAAATCTCATGAAGAAGACCGCTGCTGTTGTCGCGGGTGCGCTGATGGCCCTCGGTATGGCCGCCCCGGCCTTCGCGGACGCGGGTGCCGAAGGTGCCGCCGTCGGTTCCCCGGGTGTCCTCTCCGGCAACGTCGTGCAGGTGCCGGTCCACGTGCCCGTCAACGTGTGCGGCCTCTCCGTGAACGTCATCGGTGCGCTGAACCCGGCGTTCGGCAACACCTGCGTCAACGACTGACGACGTAGCGCATCAGCCACTCGGCTGTGCTCGGGCCGGCCTCGGACGTCTTCTACCCGTTCGAGGCCGGCCTTTTCCCTCTCTTCTCCGAGCAGGAAGAACAAGAGAATTGCGACAGACCCTGAGTAGGGGAGTGGTCGCGGCCGCCGCCGCGACGAGCATTCTGTCCCTGTGCGGCAGCCCCGCGATCGCCGAGTCGCACGCGGGCGGGGCCGCACAGGACTCGCCGGGCGTTCTGTCCGGCAACAACGTGGCCGCCCCGATCGAGGTTCCGGTCAACGCCTGCGGCGACTCCGTGGACGTGATCGCCCCGTTGAACCCGACGTTCGGCAACTCCTGTGCGAGCGGCGGCGGTTCACACAAGGGCGGACACCACGGCAGCCACCGCCACGGTCACGACCGCGGCTACGGCGACGACTCGTCCTGCGAGAGCGACGGCGGTTACGGCGGCGGTTACGGCGGTGGCTACGGCGGCGACTGCGAGGAGACCCCGCCGCCCACGAAGCCCCCGACGAAGCCGCCGGTCCACACTCCGCCGGCCACGACCCCGCCGGTGACGACGCCGCCCGTGACGGGACCCCCGGCGACCCCGCCGCACACCACCCCGCCGGTGACCACGCCCCCGGCCACCACCCCGCCCGTCACGACGCCTCCGACGACGTACCCGCCGACGACGACCCCGCCGGAGACCAAGCCTCCGACGACGACGCCTCCGGTGACCACGCCGCCCGCGACGACACCTCCGGCCACCACGCCACCGGTGACGACGCCCCCGTCGTACCCGCCGACGACGACCCCGCCGGCGACCACGCCCCCCGTGACGACCCCGCCGTCGACCACACCGCCCACCACCCCGCCGCACCTGCCCCACACGGGCAGCAACGGCGAGGCCATGCTGGGTGCCTCGGGGCTCAGCGCCGCGATGATCGTGGCCGGAGCCGTGCTGTACCGCAGGGGCCGGACCGCGTCCCACCGCTAGGGCCTGTCCGGCGGATCATGCCGGCGTCGCGGGGCTGGGCACGCCCGTCTGCGGCGTTGCCGTCGCGCCGGACGCACCACACGGGCATCAATGCCGCACCGGGTGCCGGGCCGAACCAGCCCGGCACCCGCGCCCCGCCGCAGAGCCGTCCCACTCGCGCCGCGCTCCAGAGCCCGGCGCCCCCTCCCCGAGCCCTGTCGCGGAACCGCCGCGCGGCCTCATCGAGGCCCCGCGCCACCCGAGTCCTGTTCCAGCGCCGCAGGCCGTCTCACCCCCGCCCCGCGGCCACCGCTCCCCGCCCGTCCCGGCTCCCCGGCACCCGGGCCGCGCCACCGGCCGCGCCCTTGCGCAGTCGGCGCCGCACCCCTCGTACGAGAGCGTCCGCCGTGTACGTCGCCCCGTGCACGAAGCGCATGGCCGGGCCATAGCCGGCGGCCGTGACCAGGCCCGCGAGGAAGAGGCCGGGGTGGGAGGACTCGAAGTCCCTCACGGTCTGCGGGGATCCGTCGGGTGCCGCGGTGAGGGCGCCGCGCAACTCGTCCGTCAGCAGGCCCAGTCGGTCCACCGTCGCGCTGAACCCCGTGGCCGCGATGACGTGTTCGGTCTCCAGGTTCTCCAGGGTCCCCGGTCGACGTCCCGTCACCTCCAGCCGTACGCCGCCCTCCACCGCCCGGGCCGCCGCCACCTCCTGGCCGAGTCGCACCTCCACGCCCCGCTCCACCCGCTCGCGCACCCACCACGCGCCCGCGGGCCCCAGCGCGGTGGCCGCGACCTCCGCACGCGTGGACTCCGGGAGGCGGTGGAAGAGGCCGGGGCGTTCGGCGTAGAACCAGTTGCGCCAGCCGATGCCCAGGCCGCTGAGCGGGGCGCGGGCCGAGCGCCACCACGGGCGCTCGAACGGTGGCGGGACGTCGTTCCAGCGGAGCACGTCCGCACGGACCAACACCCGTGCGCGGGCGCCCTGTTCGGCGAGGAGGGCCGCCGTCTCCAGGGCCGCCTGGCCGCCGCCGATCACCGTGACGTCCCGGTCGTGGAAGCGGTCGAGCGCGCTGTGGTGGGTGCTGTGCGAGACGAGCGCGGGGTCCAGGTCGCGCAGGGCGGCGGGGATGTCGACGAACGGCATGACACCGACGGCCAGGGCGACCGTGCGGGCGTGCAGGGTCTGGCCGTCCTCGGTCACCGCCTCGAAGCCGCCGGGGTGAGCGGCGATCCGGGTCACCATGCGCTCGTCGACCTCGGGCACGGCGTTCCGCGCGAACCACAGGCCGTAGTCGGCGAACATCTCGACCGGGATCGGCTCGCCGTGCCGCGCGGTGACACCCTGGCCCGCGCAGTAGGCGTCCAGGGTCCACCGCCCGTCCGGGGCGGAGAGGTTGGACGCCCACGGCTCCGACTTGAGGAACATCCCGCGGGGCATGTGGTCGCGCCAGGACGCCATGGGCCGCCCGAGCACCTTCAGACTCAGCCCGGCGTCCGCCGCGTGCGCCGCGACGGACAGCCCGTACGGACCGGCACCCACCACTAAAAGGTCGTACATCAGCAACTGCTCGCTTTCTGATCGTCAGGGAGATCGGGGAGATCGGGAAGTTCCGTGGGACCGGACACCTCGGCCGGTTCCGGGAGTGCCGCCAGGTCCGTCCTGCTCGCCGCAGGCGCCGCCGCCTGGCGGATCACCTGGGCCGCGCGGGACCGGCGGCCGGGCCGTGTGCACACGCGCCGCACCCGCTCCAGCAGCCGACGGGACACATGGCGGCCCCACAGCGCCCACATCGCCCAGCCCGGCACCCGGTCGTCGCCCGCGTGCCACGCCAGCTCCCGGCCTCCGGCGCCCCGGCGCGGCGCGGTCAGCGGCGCGTAGTTCTCCACCACGAACGCCCGCCCGGGCAGCGGCATCCCGGCCGGCAGCGGACGGTGGGTCAGGTCCAGGTGCAGCGCGCGTACGACGTCCAGGCCCGCGGTGTCGGTGAAGAGCCGGAACTGCGCGCCGGGCCGCGGGTTGAAGTCGAGCAGGTGGTACGCCCCCGTCGCACCGCACAGACGGAAGTCCAGGTCGAGCACGCCCCGATAGCCCAGCTCCCGGGTCAGCCGCTCGGCGAGCCCCTGCACCTGCGGGTTCGGTCTCCAGCGGCCCACCGCGGTCAGCCCGGCCCCGCGCGGCCAGGACTGCTCCTTCACCCCCGGCCCGCCCGCCCGCACGGCACCCGAGCGGTCGACGTACCCGTGGAAGAACCAGTCCCGCTCCGGGCCCGGCGGCAGGAACTCCTGGAGCAGCAGCCGACTGCCCGCCTCCTCGGTGCGCAGATACAGCTCGCGCGCCTCCTGCGTGGAGCGCACCACGACCGTGCTGCGCAGCCCGCTGTCCGGAGGGAGCAGCCAGGGGCGGCTCCACTTGGCGATGACCGGCAGCCCCAGCCGCCAGGCCATCGCGGCGGCCTGCTCGGTGCTCTCGGGGACCAGCGTCTCCGGATGCGGCACCCCCACCCGCGCGCACATCTCGGCCAGTTCCGCCTTGTCCGCCACTTGCTCGGCCAGCGTCGGCGGCTGTGGCGGCAGCAGATAGGAGGGGGCCAGCTCGGCCCGCAGCCGGGCCGCCGCGACGGCGCTCGCGTCGTCCATCGGGATCAGCACGGCCGGGCAGGTGAACCGGGCGGCGACCCGGCGCAGCACGGCGGCGATGGCGTCCGGGGAGGCGCCGGGCGGCGGCGGGGGATGCAACTGCCGTACGAAGCGCGAATGGCGGACCGGGCTTCCCGCGCAGTCGGCGACCACGTGCACGTCCACTCCCGCCCGGCCGAGCGAGCGGACGGCACCGAGCGTGCCGTGGTGAAAGGGATTCCGGTCGATCCGCAGCAGCACGGCGGGGACTCGGGTGTCGAACAGCGACACGGGCTATTCCTCGGGTCTCTTCACCCGTGCGGACCATCGACGCACTCGAAAGCCGTAAGCACGGTGGCGGAATTCATATTGATATGACTGAGTGTCAGGTGTCGGACAACGCGAGAGAGTGCAGAAAGGAGCAGGAATGGACTCACAGCAAAGACGGGCTCGTGCCGGACGGCTGGCGTTCATCGCGGCGACCGTGGCCGCGTCGGCCGCCCTGGCGTCGGGTCCGGGTTTCGCCGTGGGAGTGGTCGGAGATCCTCCCGCTCCGACGCCCGCGGTGACGCCCGCGCCGGCGGTCACTCCCGACCCGGTTCCGGCGGTGGACCCCGTCAAGCCGGTGGAGCCTGTGCCGCCCGTGCCGCCCGTCGTGCCCAAGGACGTCCCGGCCTTCGGCGCCTACCTCGACTACGGCGCCCGCGGGATCGCGCGGATCGCCGAGCTCAGCCGCTGGCTGGGCAACGCCGACCTGCGCGTCGGCCACACCTATCTGCCCGGCGACCGCTGGAGCAACATCGAGGGCAGGCCCGGTTTCCTGGACATCTGGGCGGACTGGCGCCTGGAGCGCGCGGACCGGATGTTCGTCCTCAACGTCCCGATGATGGAGCGCAACGAGGACAACCTCTCCGACATGCAGGTCCGG
Organism: Streptomyces sp. NPDC047072; assembly: GCF_040643855.1. Classification (NCBI taxonomy): domain Bacteria; kingdom Bacillati; phylum Actinomycetota; class Actinomycetes; order Kitasatosporales; family Streptomycetaceae; genus Streptomyces; species Streptomyces sp. NPDC047072. The sequence goes on from NZ_JBEYVC010000222.1 coordinate 14,890, forward strand.
CTGCTGCTGCGCCGGGGCGCGGCGGGCCAGTTCGACGAGCACTACCGCCTCCTCGCCCAGCACCTGGTCGACCTGAAGGTCCCGGACACGGTGATCGTGCTCGGCTGGGAGATGAACGGCACCACGTACTCCCACCGCTGCGGCCCCGACCCGACGTCCTGGAAGGCGTACTGGAAGCGGATCGTCACCACGATGCGCTCCGTGCCCGGCCAGAAGTTCAAGTTCGACTTCACCCCGACCCGCGGCCGGGACGCCATTCCGTGGACCCAGTGCTATCCGGGTGACGACGTGGTCGACATCGTCGGAATGGATTCCTACGACCAGCCGTCCGGACTGACCTTCGACGAACAGATCAAGGAGCCCTACGGCCTTCAGGAACACGTCGATTTCGCCAAGGCGCACGGAAAGCCCGTCTCGTATCCGGAATGGGGTCTTTTCCGCAACGGCGACAACGCCGAGTACATGAAGCGCATGCTCGCCTGGATGGACGAGCACAAGCCGCTGTACAACACGCTGACCGACTACTGCCCGCACGGGGTGTGGCAGTGCGGGTCCAACCCGAAGTCGTCCGCGGTCTACCGGTCCGTGCTCTTCGGCCGCACCGGTGAGCCGACCCCGGCACCGACCCCGGAGCCGACCAAGCCCACCGAGCCCACGACACCGACGACACCGACCGTCCCGACCACGCCGACGGTCCCGCCGGTCGAGCCCACCAAGCCGCCCGTGCCGACGACCCCGCCCAACTGCTCGCCGCTGAACCTGGGCGACTGGGTGGAGTACTGGCTCGGCGGGAAGCTGTGCATGCGCCTCGACTGGTTCTCCCGCAACCGCTAGGGCGACCGACCAGGCCGTCGAAAGGTGGCGGCAGGCCCGCTCAGGACCTGCCGCCACCGTCGCGCTCCCTCCGGTCCCGCCAGCGCAGCAGCAACTCCTTGCCCCGCCGCCGGGCCGCGACGTCACAGACGACCGCGGACAGCAGCGGGGCGGTGTGCGTCCGGGCCAGCAACAGCCGCTGATTCACGACGGGTTCGGGCCGCCAGTGCTGCTTGTACGGCTCGGTGCCGCGCAGCAGGCTCAGCGTGCCCCGGGCGTGCCGGGTGCACGCGTCGAGCAGCATCACCGCCACGTCCGCCTTGCGTTCGCGCAGACAGGGATGGGCGCCGTACAGATAGCCGCCCGCGAGCCGCTGCGACAGCAGCGTGAGGTCCACGGCCACCACGTCGTCGTCCAGCCGGAACTCGGTGACCACCGCGTCCCCGGAGGCCACCATCGGCCCGACCGAGCGCACCAGGTGGTCGCGGAACCGCGGCCGCAGATGCTCCGAGGTCACCTTCCGGCCCTGCCACTGGAGCTCGTGCAGCTCGATGAGCCGACGCAGCGCCTTGTCCACCTCGTCCGGCTCCACGACATGCCGCTCGACCCCGAGCGAGGTGAGCTTGCGCAGCTTGGCGCGTACCCGCTGCTGGGCCTTGGTGGAGGGCAGCCGGGCGACCAGCTCTTCCATGGGTACGGCGGGCAGCTCCAGGCACGTCGAGTCGCCCACCCGGCGCCGGGGCCCCGACCAGTGGTCGTAGATCCGCTCGGCCGCGCCGCCCGGACGGACCTCGCGCAGGTCGACC
>NZ_JBEYVC010000223.1:0-16232 GCF_040643855.1 Streptomyces sp. NPDC047072
GAGCATCGCACCGCCGCCGACCTGCTGGTCGTGGTGGACATCCGGGGACCAGGAGGGCGCGAGGTGCAGCGGACGGCGGGGCGTGATCGGCGGGATGGGCACGGTGGGGGCCGTCTGCGTGGGGCGGCGGACCGCGGTGAGGTCGTGCGCGCCGCTGTCGCGGCCGGAGATCTCGTGCGGTCCGGGCTCGTGGACGGTCTCGACGACCGGCTCGGGCACGGGCGGCGCGACCTCGTTGCCCCAGGGGCTCTGCGCGCCCGGCAGCAGCAACAGGTCTTCGTCCTCGGCGGTGGTCTCGGAGAGGTAGGTGTACGCACCCGACGCGGCGGCGTCCGGCTGTTCCACCATGCCTGCGTTCTCCGGCAGTCCCTCGCCCGGGACCTGGCCGGTGTCGGTCATGCGTACCCCTCGCCCATCGGTTAGTGCTCCTACGACCAGCTCACCGGGGACGGCGCACCGACCCGCCCCCGCAGTGAAGAACGAGCGTGCGTGCCCAGCGGCACGAACGGCCTGCCTGGAAAGACGACAAAGCCATTAACTGGCATTGTCCCGGCCGTTCCCCCCTCGCGACAGGTTGATCCGCGACGGTCCGCTGTGGACTGCGCCACGTTGCGCGTCCTCCGGTTCTGCCGTACCACACCCACCCCAAAACGGGTGCGCTTTCCGGACATTGACGAACGAAATGCCGGGCGGCCTGGCGCGGTACAACGGTCGGCCAGCCTACCGCGCGCAGTACGACAACAGGATCACGGGGACCACAAAGGGGGTCAGACCGACCGGTCGGGAAGGACCCCGCTGAGCAGGAACGCGACGCTCCGCTCCGTCTCCGTCCAGGCCCTGGTGTCGAGTTCGACGGACTGGAGGAGCGCGCACTCGACGCGGTAGCCGTGTTCGGTGAGGTCGCGGCCGAGGAGTTCGGCCTCGTCACGGGTGGCCGCGTGGGCGACTACGCGCTGCGGGCGCCGGTCGGCGACCGAGGAGACCACGGCCAGACCCCCGCCGCCGACGCGGACGACGTCCGGTTCGGGGAGGTTCTCCAGGACGTGCGGGGCGCTGCCGCGCACCACCTGGATCTGGAGCCCGAAGGCACGGGCGTTGGCCTCGGTGCGCTCGCAGGCCCGCGGGTCGCGGTCGACGGCGATGACGGCGGCGCCGGCCCGGGCCGCGTCGGTGGCGAAGGCACCGCTGCCGCAGCCGATGTCCCACACGAGGTCGCCGACGCGCGGGCCCAGCCGGGCGAGTTGGGCCGAGCGGAGCGGTTCGAGCTCGCCTTCGCCCATGAGGCCGCCGTAGGACTCGGCGGGCAGTGTCCAGCCGCGCGGTCCGGCGGCCGGGTCGCGCCCGGCGATCCAGCCGCCGCCGTCCGGGGCGGGGGCCGTGCCGGGGTGGCCGCCGACGACGATGACGACGTTGGGGTCGCGCCAGGTGTGGTCGGCGGCCTTCTCGGAGGTGACGACGGTGACCTGCTCGCGCTCGGTGCCGAGTTCCTCGCAGATGACGAAGGTGCGGTGGACGCCCTCCATCAGCAGGCCGAGTTCGGCGGGGCCCGCGCCGGGCGAGGTGAGGACGGCGACCTTGGTGTGGGCGCGGCAGACGTTGACCGCGCGGCGCAGGGTGCGGCGGTGGGCGACGACGACCTGGGCGTCGTCCCAGGGCATGCCGGCGCGGGCGAAGGCGGCGGCGACCGAGGAGACGGCGGGGACGACCTCGACCTCCAGGCCGAACTCCGGTGCGCGCAGGGTCCGTACGACTCCGAAGAACCCGGGATCGCCGTCGGCGATCACCACCGCGGTGCCGCGCAGGCGGGCGATGCGGCGGGCGGCGAGGGAGACGCTGCCCAGGCGGATGCGTTCGGCGGCGGGGGGCACCTCGGGAAGCGCCAGGTGGTGGGCGGCTCCGGCCACCAGCGTGGCGGCGCCCAGGGCGGAGCGTGCCGCGGCGGTCAGGGGCGAACCGTCCCAGCCGATCACCGTGACCCGGTCGGCCATCTTGTCTCAGTCTCCAGGAGGTCTGCGGGGGGATGCAGGGGGCTGCGGGGGGTCTGCGCAGGTCGTCGTCGGGAGGGTACCCGGTCCGACGCGGAAGCGCTTTCGCCGACCTCGGTCCGATTCCGGTCAGTTCCAGTCCGAGTACGAGGTGAAGCCGCCGGTGTCGGCCAGCTCCTCGCCCGCGCCCTCCAGGTCCTCGGGCAGCAGGCTCCACACGATGTAGTCGGTGCGTACGTCGGTCCAGGTGCCGTCCTCGGTGCGGACCCGCGCTATGCAGGCGCCCCGCAGGACACCCTCACTGATGCAGCCGATCTTCTGGGCGACCTGCTGGGAGGCGGTGTTGTCGGCGGCGGTGCGCAGCTCGACACGCTCGAACTTCTGGTCGCCGAGCAGCCATTGGGCGGTGGCAAGCGCGGCCTCGGAGGCGTAGCCCTCGCCGCGGGCCCAGGGGGCGATGACGTACGACAGCTCGGTGGACCGCACATGCCAGTTGGTCTTCGCCAACTGGACGACCCCGACCAGGCGTTGGGTGAGGAACTCGGTGACGGCGAGACCGAGGCCGCGGCCGGACTCGCGCTCGGCGGGCGCGTACGAGGTGATCAGGCCGCGGGCGGCCTCCTCGGTGAACGGCTGCGGTACGTCCGTCCAGGCGCCGACCTGCTCGTCGTTCATCATCTCGGTCAGGGCGGGCACGTCGTCCTCGTCGAGGGGGCGCAGCACCAACCGCTCCGTGCTGATGGAGATGTTGGGGAAGGTGCCAGTCATGCGCCGCTCCGTAACCGTCGGAAAACCTTCAGGGACTGCGAACTGCCCAGCATGCAGCATGGGAGCGCGGAACCGCACCACGGGGCCCACCCGCGGTGAGCGAGTGGACCCCGTGCGTGGTGATACGCCGTATACGCGCCGGTGATCAGAAGGACGCGATGACGGAGCCCGCGTACTTGTCCTCGATGAACTTCTTCACCTCGGCGGAGGTGAGCAGCTTGGCGAGCTTCTTCACCCGCGGGTCGTCCTCGTTGCCCTCCTTGACGGCGAGGAAGTTGCCGTACGGGTTGTCCTTGGCGGACTCCAGGACGAGGGCGTCGGAGGCGGGCTTGAGGTCGGCCTCGATGGCGTAGTTGCCGTTGACGACGGCCGCGTCCACGTCGTCCAGGGAGCGCGGGGTCTGGGCCGCCTCCAGCTCCTTGAACTTCAGGTTCTTCGGGTTCTTGGTGATGTCGGCCGGGGTGGCGTCGTTGCCCACGCCGTCCTTGAGGGTGATCAGGCCGTTCGCCGCGAGCAGCTTGAGGGCGCGGGCCTCGTTGACGCTGTCGTTCGGGACGGCGATCGTCGCGCCGCTCTTGAGGGCGTCGGCGCTCTTGACCTTGTGGGAGTAGAGGCCGAGCGGCTCCAGATGGACCGTGACGACGGGCGCGATGTGGGTGCCGTTCTTCTTGTTGAAGTCGTCGAGGTACGGCTGGTTCTGGAAGTAGTTGGCGTCGACCGAGCCGTCCTCGGTCGCCGTGTTCGGCGTGACGTAGTCGGTGAACTCCTTGACCTCCAGGTCGAGTCCGGCCTTCTTCGCCAGGTTGTCCTTGACGTAGGTGAGGATCTCCGCGTGCGGGACCGGGCTCGCGGCGACGACGAGGGGGCCGCTGTAGTCGGAGGAGGCGGAGTCCGCGTCGGAGGAACCGCAGGCGCTGAGGCCGAGGGTGAGGGCTCCGGCGGCGAGGACGGCGGTGGTGAGCTTTACGGTGTTACGCACGAAAAGTGCCTTTCCTTTTGGGTGTAGCGATCCCGTGATGGGGTGCACGGGAGGATTCGGGGGTGCCTCAGACCGTCTTGGTGTCCGCGGTCGCGGCCTTCAGGAGCCGCAGTTTCGGCGCCGGTCCCGTCTTGCCGCCGCGGCTGTGCAGCGAGCGGGCCGCGTAGTCGCCGGCGAACTGGATCACCGAGATGACCACGGCGAGGATCGCGACGGTGATCCACATCAGCTGGGTCTCGAAGCGCTGGTAGCCGTAGCGGATGGCGATGTCGCCGAGGCCGCCGGCGCCGACGGTGCCGGCCATCGCGGAGTAGCCGATCAACGCCACGATCGTGGTCGTGGTGCTGGCGATCAGCGAGGGCAGCGCCTCCGGTACGAGGACCTTGCGGACGATCGTCCAGGTGTTGCCGCCCATCGACTGGACGGCCTCGACCAGCCCGCCGTCCACTTCGCGGACAGCCGTCTCGACGAGGCGCGCGAAGAACGGGATGGCGCCGATGGCGAGCGGCACGATGGCGGCCTCACGGCCGATGGTGGTGCCGGTGATCGAGCGGGTGAAGCCCATCAGCGCCACCATCAGGATGATGAACGGCATCGAGCGGGCGACGTTCACGACCTGCCCGATCACCTTGTTCGCGACGACGTTCTGGAGGAGTCCGCCGCGGTCGGTGAGGACGAGGAGGACACCGAGCGGCAGGCCGCCGACGACGGCGATGAGCGTGGACCAGCCGACCATGTAGAGGGTGTCCCAACACGCCTGCTCCAGCAGGGGCTGCATCTCGGACCAGGTCACTGGGCACCTTCCTTCACCAGGACGGGCTCCTGGCCCACGACGTCGATCTGGAGGCCCTGTTCGCGCAGGAAGCCGATCGGCACGACGTTGTCCTCGTAGCGGCCCGGCAGTTCGATGCGCATCCGGCCGACCTGGAGTCCGCCGACGGTGTCGATGGCGGCGCCGAGGATCGAGATGTCGATGTTGTAGGTGCGTGACAGCTGGGAGATGACGGGCTGGGTGGCCGTCTCGCCCTGGAAGGTGACGTCGACGACGGTCCGGTCCTCGCCGGTGGCGTCGCCGGTCACCGGGAACAGGGCGGAGGCGAGTTCGGAGCCGGGGGCGGCGAGCAGCTCGCTGACCGTGCCGGACTCGACGATGCGCCCGTTCTCCATCAGGGCGGCCGAGTCGCAGATCGACTTCACGACGTCCATCTCGTGAGTGATGAGCAGCACCGTGAGCCCCAGCTGCCGGTTCAGGTCGCGCAGCAGCTGGAGGATCGAGCGGGTGGTCTCCGGGTCGAGGGCGCTGGTGGCCTCGTCGGACAGCAGCACCTTGGGGTCGCCGGCGAGGGCGCGGGCGATGCCGACGCGCTGCTTCTGGCCGCCGGAGAGCTGGGCGGGGTACGCCTTGGCCTTGTCGGCGAGCCCGACGAGGTCCAGCAGTTCGAATGCCTTGCGGGAGCGCTCCTTGCCGGAGGTGCCGAGGATCTCCAGCGGCAGCTCGACGTTGTCCTGGACGGTCCGGGTGGACAGCAGGTTGAAGTGCTGGAAGACCATGCCGATACGGCTGCGCGCCTGCCGCAGTTCCCGGCCGGCGCGGGGACCGCGCCCGGCGAGGGCGGTGAGGTCCTGTCCGGCGACGGTGACCGTGCCGGCGGTGGGGCGCTCCAGCAGGTTGACGCAGCGGATGAGGGAGGACTTGCCGGCGCCGGACTGGCCGATGACGCCGTACACCTCGCCTTCGCGAACATGGAGATCGACGCCGTCGAGGGCGGTGATCTCACGGCCGCGCGAGCGGTAGACCTTGGTCAGGCCTGATGTCGTGATCACTGGGTTTCCATCACTGTCGAGTACGCGGGGGCGTGGGTGTGCCCTGGTACGGGAGGGAAGTCGTGCGCGGGCACAGGGGTCACGTACGGCGTTCGGCGCGTACGGACGTGCCAGGGGGTGGGGGCTGCCTCTAACAGGCGCACATTCGACACATACAACGAGCACCGGGCGTCATGGTCGCCTCGGTCGCAAAGGTGCGGCAGCTCGTCGTGGTCATGCGATCAGTAAAGCAGAGGTACGGTCCTGACAAAGTGCCGCTGTCCACATGCCGGACAGCGGCGGACGGGTCAGCCGCGGACGGAGATCTCCACGCCTTCTCGGCTGACCAGCACCGACAGGGCCGACAGGTTCTCGACCACGAGATCGGCGTCCACCTCGTGGGACGCGTGCGTTGTGGTCAACGCCACGGTGGTCATTCCGGCGGCGCGGCCGGCGCGCAGACCCGCCGGGGCGTCCTCGAAGACGACGCAGTGGGCCGGGTCGACGCCCAGCTCACGGGCGGCGAGCAGATAGGGCTCGGGATCGGGCTTGCCGCGGGTGACGTCGTCGGCGGCGATCAGGGTCTTGGGCAGGACGCCGACGGCTTCGAGCCGGGCCTCGGCGAGCCGGCGGGTGGCGGAGGTGACGACGGCCCAGCGGTCGGCGGGCAGCGCGCCGAGAAAGTCCCGGGTGCCGGGCAGCAAGTGCACTCCCCCGTTGGGTACGTCCTCCACCTCCAGCTCCTCGATCCGCGCGAGGGCCTCCGGCACCACGTCGGCGGGCAGCAGGTCGGCGGCTATCTCCACCGCGGGCCGCCCGTGCAGCTCGATCCGGGCGAACGCCTCGGCGGTGATGCCGTACTCCCCGGCCCACCGCGTCCAGCAGCGGTCCACGGATTCCAGGGAGGACACGAGAGTGCCGTCGTTGTCGAACAGGAGGGCTTGGGCGCGGATCTTCATGCCGTCGACCCTACGGTGCGACGCGGGGGCGGCCGCATCAGGCCTTTTGGGCCGTAATAGGCTCACCGCATGTTTGATGCCCTGGCGCTGGTGACCGGCGTCGCAGCGCTGTTGCTTGCCGGGTGGTGCGGGTGGGCGGCCTACCGGGACCAGCCGACCAAGGACTGGCACTTCATCGGGATGGCCGTGGTGTCGGTGCTGGCGCTGGTGCAGCTGGTGGTCGGCGTCGTGCTGCTCGCGCGGGGCGAGAAGCCGGAGCAGGGGACGACGATCTTCGTGGCGTATCTGCTGGGCGCGTTCGCGTGTGTGCCGGCGGCGGGGTTCATGTCGCTGGCCGAGCGCACGAAGTGGGGATCGGTGACGGTCGCCGCCGGCGGTGTGGTGCTGGCCGTTCTGGAGGTGCGGCTCTATGACATCTGGGGAGGCTGAGGTGAGCCGACAGCGGCTGACCAGCGGGCCGGGCACGCTACTGGTGTGGCTGTACGGCGTGATGGTCGTCGGCGCGGTGTCGCGGTCCGCGTATCAGATCTCCACGGAGTTCGACCGGGCGCCGCTGGCGTACTCGCTGTCGGCGGTTGCCGGGGTGGTGTACGGGTTCATCACGTACACGCTGGTGCGGGGTGGAGAGACAGCCCGCAAGGTGGCGCTCGCCTGTTGCGGGGCTGAGCTGGTGGGGGTGCTCACCGTGGGCACCTGGACACTGGTCGACTCGTCCGCGTTTCCGGACGCGACGGTGTGGTCGGACTTCGGGATGGGGTACGTGTTCATCCCTGTTTTGCTGCCGCTTTCCGCCATCTACTGGTTGCGGAAGGGTGCGCCCGCCGGGGATGCCGCCTGAGGTTTGTCGGGCGGCATCCGGCCGTGCGTGGCTGGTCGCGCCCACGCGGCGGAGCCGCAAATTAGACACAGCCCCGCGCCCCTAAAGACTCATGCGGTTGCCGCGTATGTGCCTGCGGGCTTCTCCAGTACCACCATCGGTACTCCGTCCGTGCCCTCCGTGGTGCCCACCGTCTGGTAGCCCACCTTGCGGTAGAGGCGGAGGTTGCCCTCGCTGCGGTGGCCTGTGTGGAGGCGGAAGCTGGTGGCGCCGCGCTCTTCCGCGAGGGCGGATTCGGCTGCCCGGAGGAGCCTCGCGCCGATGCCGTGGCCCTGGAGGCGGGGGTGGACGCAGAGCTTGCCGATGGAGGCCGAGCCGTCCTCGGTGACATGCCCGCGGACCGAGCCGACCACCTCCTCGCCGAGGCGGGCCACGAAGACGCAGTCCCCGGCGACCTCCTCGCGGACCGAGTCCAGGCTCTGGACGAGCGGATCGATGCGGTAGTTGCCGTACAGCGCCGCCTCACTCTGGAAGCACAGGTACTGCAACCTGAAGATCTGCTCCGCGTCCTGCACGGTCGCCGCAGAGATGGTCACGCTCATGCCCATGTGCGCACGCCTCCCGCTCACCTGATCGCCTGTCGTCCCTCACTCCTATCCCCGCCCTCCCCGCGCCGCAACCTCCGGTGTGAGCAATCTGCGAAGACATCCCAGGCATCTGGAACGTTCCGGACCCAGACTGCCCTGTGAGATACCCAACTCGCCCGCGATCTCGCGGTAGGTGAGGTCTCTCGGGGAGAGCAGCGCGGCCATCAGACCGGGGCAACGGCCCGGCAGCCGTCGTACCGCCTCATGGAGGGTCCGGCGGCGGGCCGCCGCGAGGGTGAGCTCCTCGGGGGTGCGGTCGTCGGCGGCCGCGGGTTCGGTGTCGTACGGCCGTTCGAGCCGGGTCGTACGACGGCTGCGGCGGGACTCCGAGCGGACGGCCCGGCGCAGCCAGCCGGGCGGGTCGAGGGGCGGGCCCTGGGTGTCCAGGCGCTCCAGGAGGCGGAGCCAGACCGCCTGCTCCAGATCGGCCGGTTCCGTACCGGTGGCATGTGCCTCGGCCGAGGCCTCGGCGGTGAGCAGGGGGCGCAGGGCGGTGACCAAGTCGTGCGTCATATGCGCTACGACACGGCCGCCCGGGCATCGGGTTGCCCGGGCGGCCGGAAGTCACCCCTATCGGGGGCCGTCCGGCTCAGCGGTTGACGAAGTCCGCGTCAGCCGTTGACGAAGTCCGCGCGGGCCAGCACGCCGGTGTCCGCGTTGTCGGTGAAGACGCCGTCGATGCCGGTGGCGAAGTACGCCTTGAAGGCGCCGAAGACGTCACCGTAGGCGTCGACGTCGGTGCCCTTGCGGAACTCGGTGGGCAGGAAGGGGTTCTCGTTGCGCATGGTGTACGGGTGCAGGACCAGCCCGACCTTGTGCGCGTCGGCGACGAGGGTGGTCACCTTGTCGAGGCCGCCGTCCGACTTCTTGGTGATGACCAGGTCGAGCGTCGGGCCGATGCCCTGGGCGTAACCCGCGATCTCCCTGAGGCCCTTGGGGGTGATCAGGTCGGCGACGGTACGCGGGTCGCCCGACTCGACGAAGTCCCAGGGGCGGGTGTTCGCGGCGGACAGCAGGACGACCAGGGGGTTGTCGACGAGCTTGTTCAGCCGCTGGATGCTGGTCGGCTCGAAGGACTGGAGGATGACCGGGGAGTTCCGCTTGTCCTTGCCGTACTTGCGCAGCAGCTTGGCGACCCGCTCTTCGAGGCCCAGGCCCAGCTTGCGGAAGTAGGTGGGGTGCTTGGTCTCGGGGTAGATCCAGACCTGCTTGCCGCGCTTGCGGGTCTGCTCGTCCTGCCACCTGAGGACTTCCTCGAAGGTGGGGATCTCCCAGCGGCCGTTGTAGAGCGTGTTGTGCGGGCGGTTGGCCGGGATGCGCTCGATGGCGCGGAGCGTCTTGAGCTCGGCGAGCGTGAAGTCCTCGGTGAACCAGCCGGTGAGGGAGACGCCGTCGAGGACCTTGGTGGTCTTGCGGTCGGCGAACTCCTTGTGGTCGGCGACGTCCGTGGTGCCGCCGATCTCCGGCTCGTGGCGGCAGACCAGGTGGCCGTCCTTGGTGGGGACGAGGTCGCCGGCCTCGACGACATCGGCGCCGAGGTCGAGGGCGAGCTGGTAGGAGCCGAAGGTGTGCTCGGGGCGGTAGCCGCTGGCGCCTCGGTGGCCGATGATCGTCGGAACGGGGAGGCTCTTCAGCCCGCCGCCGCTGCCGTGACCGCCGCCGGACACCGCCGTGTCGGCCGCTCTCGCCGTGCCGGACAGTCCGAGGACCGCTCCCCCGGCGCCGAGCACCGCGGCTCCGAGCAGTGCCCGTCGTCCGGTGCCGGCCCCGATGCCGGTGCCGGTGCTGCCGCCCGTCTGCTCGTCCTGCGATCCCACGTGGACCCCTCCTGCCGTCGGCTCTTGGATGCGCGCCGATCGTAGGTGCGTGTCCATGACCGAAGGGAGACCTGCGGCGGAACACACGGGTGACGCGGGATGTCGTACGGGAACAGATGTCTGATGCTCTGTCGGCTTCGGGGCGAAAGGGCTGGGTAGCCGGTGTTTCGAGGCGTCCGTCACATCGTTCCACCCGGGTTTCCGGCGTACGACGGGACCCCACCGCAGGTAAACGAGCGTCAACAGTGCGTAAGACCTCGGTGAACCCCGCGTACTCGATGTGCACGATCCCCCGGGGCGCGAGTAATGTCCTCACCTGCACAGACTCATACAGTTTCCCTGGCCGTTCTCTTTACACCGGAGGGCCCGTTGTCCCGCTTCACGCTCATCAAGGCAGTGCTCGGACCGATCATGCGCCTGATGTTCCGCCCACGGGTGGAGGGCGTGGAGCACATCCCGGGCGAGGGGCCGGTCATCCTCGCCGGCAACCACCTCACCTTCATCGACTCGATGATCCTTCCGCTGGTCTGCGACCGGCAGGTGTTCTTCATCGGCAAGGACGAGTACGTCACCGGGAAGAGCCTCAAGGGGCGGATCATGGCCTGGTTCTTCACCGGCACCGGGATGATTCCGGTGGACCGGGACGGGGGACACGGCGGTGTCGCCGCGCTGATGACCGGGCGGCGGATCCTTGAGGAGGGGAAGGTCTTCGGGATCTACCCCGAGGGCACGCGGTCGCCTGATGGGCGGCTGTACCGGGGGCGGACCGGGATCGCTCGGCTGACGCTCATGACCGGGGCGCCTGTCGTGCCCTTCGCGATGATCGGCACGGACAAGTTGCAGCCGGGGGGTGCGGGGATGCCGCGGCCCGGGCGGGTCACTGTTCGGTTCGGTGAGGCGATGGAGTTCTCCCGGTACGACGGGATGGACCGGGATCGGTATGTGCTGCGGGCGGTCACCGATTCTGTGATGGCTGAGGTCATGCGGTTGTCGGGGCAGGAGTACGTGGACATGTACGCCACGAAGGCGAAGGCTGCGTAGAGGTCGTACATCGGGTGCGGGGCGGTGGGGGCTTGTCGCGCAGTTCCCCGCGCCCCTAAAAGCCCTTGTCCAGCCGTTGGTTCTTCAGCATGAACCAGGCTGCTGCCGCTGTTACGAGTAGGACCGCTGCTCCTGCGCCCGCGGCGATGGTGAGGCCGTTCACGAAAGCTTCTCGGGCTGACGTCAGCAGAGCCTGTGCCGCGTCCGTCGGCATGCCGGATGCTGCCTCTACCGCGCCGCCCAGGGACTCGTGTGCGCCGTCCGGGGTACCTGCAGGAGCTGCGAATCCCCGGTAGACGCCCGTCACGATCGAGCCGAGTACCGCGATGCCCAGGGCCGCGCCCAGTTCGTACGCCGTTTCGGAGACTGCGGACGCCGCGCCCGCCTGTTCCTTCGGGACGCTCGACAGAATCACGTCCGCCGTCACCGTGAAGGAGAAGCCGGCGCCGATGCCGACCACCAGGAGGGCCGCGCCCAGGACGGGGTAGCCGGTCGACTGGTCGAGGACCGTCAGGGCAGCCAGGGCGAGGCCCACCGCCGCCAGGCCGCCGGAGACGACCACGCGCACCGAGTACCGGCGGGCCACCGTCCCCGCCACCAGGCCCGCCGCCACCGCGCCCACCGCTGCCGGGAGTTCGGCCAGGCCCGCCTCCAACGGGCGCCTTCCCTGGACCAGTTGCAGGTACTGGGAGAGGAAGAAGACCAGGCCGGAGAGGCCGAGGATGGTCAGGAGGTCGGCCAGGACCGCGCCGCTGAAGCCGCGGTTGCGGAACAGGCGCATGTCCAACAGGGGGGTGGGGAGGGTGAGTTGGCGGCGGACGAAGCCGTACAGCGCTGCCGCGCCCAGGATGCCCGCGGCCACGGCGTCCCACGCGGCGCCGTGCGAGGCGATCTCCTTGACCGCGTAGACGACTCCGATCATGCCGACGAGGGACAGCAGGACGCTGGCCATGTCCCAGGGGCCCGGGTTCGGGTTGCGGGACTCCGGCAGCAGCTTGATGCCGACGAGGACGAGGACCGCCATCACGGGCAGGTTGATCAGGAAGACCGAGCCCCACCAGAAGTGTTCGAGCAGGAAGCCGCCGGCGATCGGGCCGACTGCCGTACCGGCGGAGGCCGTTGCGCCCCAGATGCCGACGGCCAGGCTGCGTTCGCGCGGGTCGTGGAAGAGGTTGCGGATCAGCGCCAGGGTGGCGGGCATCAGGGTCGCGCCCGCGACACCGAGCAGCGCCCGGGCGAGGATCATCAACTCCGGTGTCGTCGCATAGGCGTTGAGGACGGATATCGCGCCGAACGCCGTGGCGCCGACGAGCAGGATCCGCTTGCGGCCGATGCGGTCGCCGAGGCTGCCCATCGAGACCAGCAGGCCCGCGATGACGAACGAGTAGACGTCACCGATCCACAGCAACTGGGTGCCGGTGGGCTTGAGGTCCTCGCTGATGTAGGGGGTCGCGAGGCCGAGGACGGTCGCGTCGACGGCCACCAGCAGCACGGCGAGGACGAGGACGGACAGCGCGAGCCACCGGCCGGGACGCTGCACCGCCTCGGTCGTGGCCGCCGGCCGCAGGGTGCTGGTCATGATTCCTCTCTCGGTCGTGCGGAAGGTCGTAGTACACCGCCGAGAAACAGCTCGACGGTCATGTGGTGGAAGTCCTTGGGTGCGCCCTTTCCGCTCTGCACCATCCAGACGGCGGAGGCGAGCAGGCCGAACAGGGCCTCGGTGAACCAGGCGGGCGTGAGGTCGATGCGGAACTCACCGTCCTGCTGGCCGCGCCGGAACAGCCCGGAGATCCGGGCGTCGAGCCGCGCCCAGCCCTCGTTCTGCTCCTCGCCCTCGAACAGCTGGTTCTCGGTGTAGAGGAAGGCGAGGAGCCCGGCGGCGGGCTCGATCTCGCGGACGAGACGCCGTACGGCGTCGCTCGCGGCACCCTCGTCCAGCCGCGCCGCGTCCACGGCGGTCTCGCACTCCGCGATGCCGAGCGACTCCAGCGCCCGTACGAGGGCGTCCCGTCCGGCGAAGTGGCGGTGCAGGGTCGCCCTGCTGATCCCCGCCGCCTTGGCGACCTCGTCCATGGTCGCGGTGGATTTGCGGGTCAGCAGGGCGGCGGCACTGCGCAGCACGTGGTCACGGTCGACAGCCATGAGACAACCATAGCCCATGTGAGACATTAATGTCTCACAGGGGGCGTGAGCGTCTCATGATGGGCCAACCGCTTTTTCTACTGCCAGGGCAGGCTTGCGCGCTGCTCCCAGTACGCCCGTGGCTCCTGCGCGAGCGCGGCGAGCCGGCTCAGCTGGTCCTCGTCCAGGTCCACCACGGCCGCGTGCAGGTTGGAGGCCAGCTGGTTCAGGGTCGCGGCGCCCGACAGGACGACTCCGGCCCACGGCTGGCGCAGGACGAGCGCGAGGGCTACGGCGTCACAGCCCAGGGACGTCTCCTCCGCCACGGCCTTCAGCGCGGCCGGGGCGTGCGGGGCGGCGAGCCTGCCGTTGGCCATGCCCTCCTTGACGATCACCGTAAGGCCGGCGGCGTGCGCCTCGGCGAGGGCGGGGCCGGCCGAGGTCTCCAGGGCGTTGTACGTCGACTGGACGGTACGGAAGAGGGGGGCGCCGTCGACGGTCACCTCCAGCGCGGCGCGGATCGCTGCCGCTTGGGCGGGGCCGCTGGTGGAGAAGCCGATGCTGATGCCCTGTTCCGCGGCTTCCGCGAGCCTCGCGTGGAGTTCCTTGTCGGTGAGGGCCGGGCTGTCCGGGGTCACCGAGTGGATCTGGTACAGGTCCAGGTGGTCGCCGAGGAGTTCTGCGGTTTCGGCACGCTGGCGGTCGTAGGTCTGGAGGGTGTGGTCCTTGACCTCGTGCTTCTCGGCGGTCGTGGTCCAGTTGGCGGTGTAGGTGTAGCCCCACTTGCTGCCGATGACTACGTCGTTTCGGCCGGGGTTGTTGGTGAGCCAGTCTGCGAGGAACTCCTCTGAGCGGCCGTAGGAGCGGGCCGCGTCGAAGTAGCGGACGCCTTGGGCGTAGGCGGCGTCCAGGAGTTCGTGGGTTCGGGTACGGAGCGTTTCGACGCTTCGGTCGTCTCCCAGGTCGTTGTCGCGACCCAGATTGATGTAGCCGGGGCGGGCGATTGCGGCTAGGCCCAGGCCGATGTGGCAGGTGGGGGTGGTTGCTGTGGCGAGGCGGGCGAAGGGCATGCCCACAACGTAACGCGGGATGCCCTTCGCCTCAGGGGGTGGGTTGTTTGGTTGTTTGGCGGGTGCGGCGCCGTTGTGGCTGGTCGCGCAGTTCCCCGCGCCCCTAAAAGCCCTTCGCCCGAGCCCATTCATGCTGTGCGGCCAGGTTCGCCTTCACCTCGGCCAGCTGTACGGCCACCGCGCTCGGGGCCGTGCCGCCCCTGCCGTTCCTCGACGCCAGGGCGCCGGGGACGTTGAGGACCGTGCGGACCTCCGGGGTCAGGTGGGCGCTGATCTTGGCGAACTGGTCGTCCGTCAGGTCGTTGAGTTCCTTACCCTCCGCCTCGGCCGCCTTGACGCACTCGCCGGCGACCTCGTGGGCCACGCGGAACGGGACGCCCTGCTTGACCAGCCACTCGGCGATGTCGGTGGCGAGGGAGAAGCCGGCCGGGGCCAGTTCCTCCATGCGCTCCCGGTTGACCGTGAGGGTGGCCATCATGCCGGTGAAGGCGGGGAGGAGGACCTCCAGTTGGTCGCAGGAGTCGAAGACCGGCTCCTTGTCCTCCTGGAGGTCGCGGTTGTAGGCGAGGGGGAGGGCCTTGAGGGTGGCCATCAGGCCCGTCAGGTTGCCGATCATGCGGCCGGACTTGCCCCGGGCCAGCTCCGCGATGTCCGGGTTCTTCTTCTGCGGCATGATCGACGAGCCCGTGGAGAAGGCGTCGTGCAGGGTCACGAAGGAGAACTCCTTCGTGTTCCAGATGATGATCTCCTCGGCGATCCGGGAGAGGTTGACGCCGATCATCGCGGTGATGAAGGCGAACTCCGCGACGAAGTCACGGGAGGCCGTGCCGTCGATGGAGTTGCCGACCGAGCCGTGCTCGAAGCCGAGGTCCTTCGCGACCGCCTCCGGGTCCAGGCCCAGGGAGGAACCGGCCAGCGCGCCCGAGCCGTACGGCGAGACGGCCGTCCGCTCGTCCCACTGGCGCAGCCGCTCCGCGTCCCGGGACAGGGACTGGACGTGGGCCAGGACGTGGTGGGCGAAGAGGACCGGCTGGGCGTGCTGGAGGTGGGTGCGGCCGGGCATCGCCACGTCCGGGTGGGCCTCCGCGAGGCCGACCAGCGCGTCCTGGAGCTCTGCGATCAGACCGCCGATGATCCGGGCGTGGTCCCGCAGGTACATCCGGAAGAGGGTGGCGATCTGGTCGTTGCGGGAACGCCCTGCACGCAGCTTGCCGCCGAGGTCGGGGCCGACCCGCTCCAGCAGGCCCCGCTCCAGGGCGGTGTGGCAGTCCTCGTCGGCGATGGTACCCACGAAGGAGCCGTCGGCCACGTCGGCCTCCAGCTGGTCGAGTCCGGCGATCATCCGCTGGAGCTCGTCCTCGGTGAGCAGGCCCGCCTTGTGCAGCACGCGCGCGTGGGCGCGGGAGCCGGCGATGTCGTAGGGCGCGAGCCGCCAGTCGAAGTGGACGGACGCGGACAGCTTGGCCAGGGCCTCGGCGGGACCGTCGGCGAAACGGCCGCCCCAGAGCCGGACGTCACCGCTGTTGCTGCTCACTTGCGTTGCTCCTCACCGCTGCACTCAAGGTCATGCATGATTATGCAGAGCCTTGCATGATTCGTCAATCGGGCCGTCTTTTTGAAAACCCTTTGAACACCCGCAACCGCTTACCCGTACCTCTCGCCGAACGCAGGCGCCGCGTTTGTAAAACGAAGACACACCCGACCCTAGTGAGGCATCCGCATGTCCAGGGCTCTTCCGAAGTACAACAAGCGCCGCGTGGCGATCATCGGCGGCGCTGCCGCGGTGGCACTGACCGGGGCGATCGTCGCCGGCACCGCCCTCGCCGGGGAGACGTCCAAGAGCAGCACGGCGACCGCCCGGACGCTGGCCGACCCCGGCACCATCACGTGCCCGGACGTGGCCTCGCAGCTGCCCGCCATCCCGGCCACCGCCCAGGCCGAGGTCGACCGCAACCTGACCCTGCTCCAGACCCAGATCGACGAGGCGAACAAGCGGCTCGTCGACACCGTCGGCCAGGGCGGACCCAACTTCGTCCAGAACGCCATCCTCGGCCCGCTCGAGGACAAGCGGATCGCGACGGTCAACCGCATCGCCACGGCGATCGGCCGCACCGCCGACAAGCCGCCGGAGGGGCGACAGCCGGGGTTGGCGGCGTGGTTCCGGCGGTGGGCGGGGTTGGAGGCGTCGGCGATCGCGCTGTACACGTACGAATGCCGGATGGTGC
>NZ_JBEYVC010000224.1:0-16133 GCF_040643855.1 Streptomyces sp. NPDC047072
GTGGTTCAGGAAGCCCTTCGGGTCAGCCATTGATCGCCGCCTCCATCATCTTCTCGGCGCCGGGCGTTCCCCCGTCCCAGGGGTGGCTATTCGGTCGCGATCGCGTTCAGGACGTTCATCCGGCCCGCCCGGAACGCCGGGATCAGGGCGGCGAACAGGCCCACGAAGGCCGAGCCGACGAAGACCGCGGTGATCGTCGGCCAGGGGATCTCCAGGACCTTCAGTCCCTGCAGGGCGAGGAGCTTCTGGGCGGTGGCGCCCCAGCCCATGCCCAGCCCCAGGCCCAGCAGTGCGCCGAAGAGGGCGATCACCACCGACTCCATGCGGATCATCCGCCGCAGCTGGCGCCGCGAGAGGCCGATCGCCCGCATGAGGCCGATCTCCCGGGTCCGCTCGACCACCGAGAGCGCCAGGGTGTTCACGACACCCAGGATCGCGACGATGATCGCGAGGGCCAGCAGGCCGTAGATCATGTTCAGGAGCTGGCCGATCTGGTCCTTGAGCGCCTGCTTGTAGTCGGTCTGGTCGCGGACGGTGTACTGCGGGTAGTCGTGCAGCGCGGACTTGAGCGAGGTGTACGCCGCGTCCTGCTGTCCGCTCTTGGCCGTCGCGAAGACCAGCTGGTCCAGGGGCATCTTGTCGGCGGGCACGTACTTGGCCAGCGTGGCGATGGAGATGTACTTGGAGCCCGCGTCGATGAGGCCCTCGTTGCTGGTGATGGCGCGGACCGTGAGGTTCGCGGTGGCGCCGTCGTCGAAGGCGACCTTGATCTTCGAGCCGAGGTGGATGCCGTGCGCCTTGGCGAAGTTCTCGTGCACGGACATCGAGTCGGGCCGGTAGGCGTCGGCCAGCTTGCCGGCGACCGTCTTGGTCTGGAGGTCGGTCGCGTACGACGGGTCGGCCGCCGTGATGTCGGTGTTCTTGAGGAGCTTGCCGTCGGGGGTCGTGTAGTCGGCCTCCGTGATCTTGTACTCGGTGACCCGCTTCAGACCGGGCGTGTCCTTCACGGCCTTCACCGCGGCCGGCGTGATCATCTGCCCGCTGTCGGACTGGATGATGAAGTCCGTGCCGACCGTCTTGTCAAGCTGGTCGGAGGCCGAGGCCACCATGGACGAGCCGACCACCGACAGACAGGCGACCAGCGCGAGGCCGATCATCAGGGCGGCGCCCGTGGCTCCCGTACGGCGCGGGTTGCGCAGGGCGTTGCGCTCCGCCATGCGGCCGACCGGACCGAAGACCCTGAGGACGACGGCGCCGAGGACGCGCACCACCGCGCCCGCGAGGAGCGGGCCGATGACGACGAAGCCGATCAGGGAGAGCACGATGCCGAGGCCGAGCCACAGGGAGCCCTCCTTGGCCTTGTCGGCGGACGCGGCCAGGTAGAGGGCGTAGCCGCCGCCCCCGGTCAGGACCGTGCCGATGAGGGCCCTGATACGGCCCGCCTTGGCGTCCGCCGGGGCGCCCGCGTCGCGCAGGGCGGCCATCGGGGAGACCTTGCCCGCGCGGCGGGCCGGCAGCCAGGCGGCGAGGACGGTGACGACCACACCGAGGAGCAGGCCCACCAAGGGGGTCGTCCAGGCGATGGTCAGGTCGTCGGTCGACAGGTGCATCCCCATGGAGCCCATGAGCTTCATCAGGCCGACCGCGAGGCCGACGCCCGCGCCGACGCCCAGCACCGACCCGAACACGCCCAGCAGCAGCGCCTCGACGAGGACGGAGCGGTTGACCTGCTTGCGGCTGGAGCCGATGGCCCGCATCAGGCCGATCTCGCGGGTGCGCTGGGCGACCAGCATGGAGAAGGTGTTGATGATCAGGAAGATGCCGACGACGAAGGCGATCCCGGCGAAGCCGAGCATCGCGTACTTCATGACGTTCATGAAGCCCTCGACGTCCTTCTGGTTGGCGTCGGCGGTCTCCTTGGCCGTCTGCACCTTGTACGCGCCGTCGGTCGCGGTGAGCACGTTCTTCTTCAGCTGCGCGTCGGTGACACCGGCCGCGGCCGTCACGTTGACGTTGGTGTAGACGCCCGTCTCGCCGACGAGGGTCTCCTGGGCCGTCTTCGTGTCGAAGTAGAAGATCGCGGCACCGGGGTTGGTGACCTGGAAGTCGGCGATACCGGAGACCCGCGCGGTGTGCGTGCCGACCGCGCTGATCACGCCGATCTCGTCACCGAGCTTCAGGTGGTGCTTGTCGGCGGTGTCGGCGTCCACCATGATCTGCCCGGCGCCCTTGGGGGCCGTACCGGAGGTGATCTTCATGGTGCGGGCGTCGTTGCCGTTCCAGCTGCCGACGATGGTCGGGGCGCCGCTGGAGGGCGAGAGGCTGTCCTTGTCGGCGTCCACGACGGTCACCGAGGTCGAGAAGACGGTCCCCTCCGCCGACTTCACGCCCTGGGCCTGACGGACCTCGGTCAGCGCCGAGGCCGGCATGACCGGCGGCTTGCCGTTGTCGGAGGTGGTCTCGCCGCTGTCGGTGGCGCCCTTGGCGCTGACCGTGACGTCCGAGGAGGTCGCCGCGAAGAGCTTGTCGAAGGTGGTGTTCATGGTGTCGGTGAACACCAGCGTCCCGCAGACGAAGGCGACCGACAGCAGGACGGCGACGGCCGACAGGGCCATGCGTCCCTTGTGCGCGAAGAAGTTGCGCATCGAGGTCTTCATGACAGTCATGACGTACGCCCCCGGGCGTCGAAGTCCTTCATGCGGTCCAGGACGGCGTCCGCGGTCGGCTTGTACATCTCGTCGACGATCCGGCCGTCGGCGAGGTACAGCACCCGGTCCGCGTAGGAGGCGGCCACCGGGTCGTGGGTGACCATCACGATGGTCTGCCCGAGCTCGTCGACGGAGCGGCGCAGGAAGCCCAGCACCTCGGCACCCGCGCGCGAGTCGAGGTTTCCGGTCGGCTCGTCACCGAAGATGATCTCGGGACGGGCCGCAAGGGCGCGCGCCACGGCGACACGCTGCTGCTGGCCGCCGGAGAGCTGGGTGGGCCGGTGCCTGAGTCGGTCGGAAAGTCCAACTGTGTCGACGACGCGAGCGAGCCACTCCTTGTCGGGCTTTCGCCCGGCGATGTCCATGGGCAGCGTGATGTTCTCGATCGCGTTCAGCGTCGGGAGCAGGTTGAAGGCCTGGAAGATGAATCCGACCCGGTCCCGGCGCAGCTTGGTGAGCTTCTTGTCCTTCAGGCCGGTGATCTCGGTGTCGTCGAGGTGGATCTGACCGCTCGTCACGGTGTCGAGTCCGGCGAGGCAGTGCATGAGGGTGGACTTGCCGGACCCCGAGGGGCCCATGATCGCGGTGAACTGCCCGCGCATGATGTCCACGTCCACATGGTCAAGGGCGACGACGCGGGTCTCGCCGGACCCGTACGCCTTGACGACCTGCCGCGCCCGCGCGGCAACGGCCGTACGCCCTCCAGTGCCCCCGTGCCTGGTGATGGTCACAGCCGATGTCACGGTATGTCTCCTAAGTCGGTCAGCCAACAGATCGCCGGGATCGCCCGGCGTGCGGTTGCTTCCTGGGTACGGCGTTCAGTCTGGCGTCGGGACCGGGTCCCGCGCGCTGGTGCTCGGCACCGTCTTCTCCGGGGGAAAACCCCACCCCCGGCGATCCGGGCCGCCCCTCCCCACCGCTCCCCAGCGGCGTAAAGCCAGGTTAAGGACGCACCCCGGCCGCTCTCGTCCTCCGTCGGTACGAACCCGCCCCGAGCCCTGGTACTGAGGGACCCCTAGGGGATCTCCACCGACGGGTGGAGGCGGTGTAGGGGTCCGCTCCACCCACCGGCCCGCCCGAGGGCCGCCACCGTCCCGCCCGCCGGTCCACCCAGGCTGCACCCTGCCGCGACGTGAGGGTCAAGTGCGAAGCTGTCCTCCGGCAGATAGATGCAGGGGGAAGGAATCGGCGTGGGGGACACGAGACCGGCGATACGCGAGTCCGCGCCCCACCAAGAGACACGCCGGCGCGGGGCGGTCGTGGCCGCGCTCATGCTGGCGATGGCGCTGGCCGCGCTGGACTCCACCATCGTCTCCACGGCCGTACCGCAGATCGTCGGGGACCTGGGCGGCTTCTCGGTCTTCTCCTGGCTGTTCTCGGGCTATCTGCTGGCCGTCACGGTGACGCTGCCGGTGTACGGCAAGCTCTCCGACACCTTCGGGCGCAAGCCGGTGCTGGTCGCGGGGGCCGCGGTGTTCCTGCTCGGCTCGCTGCTGTGCGCGCTCGCCTGGAACATGGGCGCGCTGATCGCCTTCCGGATCCTGCAGGGGCTCGGCGGCGGCGCGCTCCAGGGGACGGTCCAGACGCTCGCGGCGGATCTGTATCCCCTGGAGCAGCGGCCGAAGATCCAGTCCAAGCTGTCCACGGTGTGGGCGGTGTCGGCGGTCGCGGGGCCGGGCGTCGGCGGGATGCTGGCGGCGTACGCGGACTGGCGGTGGATCTTCCTCGTCAACCTGCCCATCGGGGCGGTGGCGCTGTGGCTGATCGTGCGTCATCTGCACGAGCCGTCGCGCGAGAGGCCCTCCACGCGCGCGCGTGTCGACTGGGCGGGCGCGCTCGCCGTGTTCGCGTGCGGGGGCGTGCTGTTGACGGCGCTGGTGCAGGGCGGGGTGGCGTGGGCGTGGCTGTCGGCGCCGTCGCTCGCGCTGTTCGCCGCCGGCCTCGCGCTGGTCGGGGTGGTGGTCCTGGTCGAGCGCCGGGCGGCCGAGCCGATCATCCCCGGGTGGGTGTGGCGCCGTAGGACGATCGCCGCGGTGAACCTCGCGCTGGGCGCGCTCGGCCTGCTCATGGTCGCGCCTACGGTCTTCCTCCCGACGTACGCCCAGTCGGTGCTCGGTCTCGCCCCGGTCGCCGCCGGATTCGTGCTGTCCGTCTGGACGTTGACGTGGCCGGTGTCGGCGGCGTTGAGCCAGCACGTGTACCGGCGGATCGGCTTCCGCAACACCGCGATGATCGGCATCGGCGCGGCGGCGCTGATCCTGTCCGCGTTCCCGTTCTTGCCGTACCCGGGCTCGGCCTGGCAGCCGACACTCCTGATGACCCTCCTGGGCGCGGCCCTGGGCCTGTTCCAACTCCCCCTGATCGTCGGGGTCCAGTCGACGGTCGGCTGGGCGGAACGCGGCACGACGACGGCCTCGGTCCTCTTCTGCCGCCAGACCGGCCAGACGATCGGCGCGGCGGTCTTCGGCGCGGTCGCCAACAGCGTCCTGGCGTCCCGCCTGGGCGGCGCGAGCGACCTGGACTCGGTCACGCGCGCGTTGGACGCGGGAACCGGTTCCGAGCCGGTACGACGGGCCATCGCGGACGCGGTCCACGCGGTGTACCTGGGAGCGGCGGGGGCGGCGGCGCTGGCGTTCGTGGTGCTGCTGGTGCTGGCGCCGCGGCGGTTCCCGGTACTGAAGGAGCAGTGACGCTACGCGCGCATGCACCGCGGACACCGGCACGGCGGAAAGCGGCCCGCGAGGTCGATCGGGGCGTCCAGACGGGACGGGCGGTACGTCACTGTGGGTCCCCAAGTGCGGCCGCCGTCGCGGGAGACCTGGAGGGTGAGCTCCGCCCCGACAAGGCCGTCCTCCTGCGCTTTCGAGAGTTCCACGCCGTCACCTTTCACCTTCTGTGCTGATCCCTGCACAGAGTGACGCGGTGCCGGTTACGCTCGGAAGGTAGCTGAGCGTGACAACGAGGTCCGCACGAGGGGGAGTTGGCCGGTGGCGATCGAGGACAACCCGCTGACGCGTCAGCAGTACGGGGCGGAACTGAAGCGGCGGCGGGAGGCGGCGGGGCTCACGCAGGAGGAACTGAGCGTGCGTGCGGTGATGTCGCGCACGCACATCGCCCACATCGAGGCGGGGCGGCGACGGCCGGACGTGGAGGACGCGCGGCGGCTGGACCAAGTGCTGGAATCGGGCGGGTTCTTCGAGAACTTCCTGCCCGCCCTCGACGGCCGCAGGGTGGCGGAACACTTCGCGGAGGCACTGGAGTTCGAGGGGAGGGCGACGGAGATCCGGGTGTACGCCCTGCCCTTCTCGGTGGGCTACCACTCCCTGATGGAGGGCTTCGTCTCGCTGATGTGGTTCGAGGACCTGCCGCCCATCGCCTACGCGGAAGGCCTCAAGTCCGGCCGCATCCTGGAACTCCCGTCCGTGGTCCGCGAATGCCAGGTGGCCTACGATCATGCTCTGGGCGACGCGTTGTCGCACCGCAAGTCCCTGGAAATGCTCAGGTCGATCGCGGAGGATTACGAGCATGAAGCGCAACGAACCCAGCATCCCTGACGCCTCCGCCCTGACCTCGTGGCGCAAGTCCAGCTACAGCGGCGGCAGCAGCGGCGACTGCCTCGAAGTCACCACCTGGCGCAAGTCCAGCTACAGCGGCGGCGACAGCGGCGACTGCCTCGAAGTGGACGACGCCGCCCGCCCGTTCGTGCCCGTCCGCGACAGCAAGAACCCCGGCGGACCAGCGGTGGTCTTCTCGGGGGCGGCCTGGAGCGCGTTCGTCGGCGGGCTTCGTTAGGGTTCGTCGTCCGCGAAGGCGTTGCGGAGGTCGTCGAAGAGGCTGGGGTCGCAGGGGGGTAGATCAGCCGCTCGGGCTACGTCGAGGATCGTGGCCGCGATGTCGTGCACCATGCGCCGGTACTCCTCCTCCGACCTGGCCGTCGACAGGTCGAAGGTCGGGTACAGGTACTGGATTTCCTGGGCGACCCGCGGCAGAGCCAGGCGCTCCAAGTCGTCTTGCACAACCGGCACGATCGCGTCGCGCACAAATCCGGTTATGCGGAGCGCCAGTTGCTGGCGTCGGCTGAAGGCGTCCCACTCCTTGCCGTACCAGTCACTCGCGAAGTAGCGGGGCGAGTAGACCGGTACGAAGACCGCGGCCGTGGCCAACGCCAGCTTCAGTTGGTCTTCCCAATCGGCACCCATGCGCAGGCTGGCGTCGAAGTCCACGCCAAGCGTGGATGCGGAGGGGTCCAGATTCCTCAGCTCCCTGCTCAGCTCACGGACGAAGGGCCTGTCCTGCGGGTTGGCGTAGCTGAAATACACGAGTGGTCCTCGCGGGCTCTTTTGCGGGATGCGCCCGACCAAACTGCGCAGGTTTCCGTGCTCGTCGATGAGAGCGGCGCTTGTCGGCAGCAGGCCTGTGTCCGGCCGAACAGGCTTCAGCCGCAGTAGAGGCTGGCCCAGCATCCGCTGGCGCGGGGTGATCCAGGCGGCGACGGTGATCCGGCCCTCCCCGTCGGGCGTGAGGGGCGATCCCTTGAGAGTCCTCGTCGACACGGTGAGCTGGGTCAGTCCCGGCGAATCGAGCAACGTGCCCAAGGCGGTCACGCGCGCTTTCGGACCGTTCGGCTGGTGGATGGTGTAGGCGCCGCTGTTCAGGTTGATCACCGAGGCCGTGATCACCGTATCCGGCAGCACAGCGACGCCTGTACCGATGAACATGTTGTCCCGCGAGACCCAGACGAGTGAAGGGAGGAATCCGGCGACCTCCGCCCGGCTCTCCAGCGCCTCTGTGACGATGCGGTCCGCCAGCGAGGGGTCCGTCCTGATATGTGAGACGGCTGTTGCCAGCGTGAGCGGGTGGGTCCCGACGGTTTCCACCAGATCTAGCTGCTCCTCGGCCGAGAGGACCGAAGCGAGTGTCGACCGGACGTACTCCAGAGCGGAGTCGCCGCTGAAGTCGTCCAACGTCACCGTCTCGTACGGCAGCCACGGCCAATGTGCCCCCTCGGCCAGGGTCACCAGCGTGCTGCCGCACTCCTCTGGAGGGAGAAACCGTGCCATCGAAAAGGTTCCTTCGGCGCCCACACCGTCGAAAATGAGCAACCAGCCGGGGTTGTGTTGCAGGTGGCGGTGCAACAACGGAGGGAAGTCAGCATCGTCCGGACTCCTGGCAATGCCGAATTCGACCGCGAGGTCCGCGAGGTCCGCCCTCAGGGATTCCCGGCTGTGCGCCCGGAGCCAGCGGACCATCGTGAATTCCGCGCCCACTTCCGTGGCGCACGCGGCGGCCAGCACGGTCTTCCCCACCCCTGAGGCCCCCTCGATCACACACGTGGCCCGCCGCCCCCGCCCAAGCAGCACCTCACAGACCTGGGATGTCACCCCCCGCCGCACATAGTGCTCCGGCAGCGCGGGAACCCCACCAGACGCCCCCTCCACAGCGCCCCGCCTGTTCCGCCGCCAGGGCAACCAGGTCCTCCGCTCCCGCTCCCCCCTGCGCTCCACGACCGGCGTCTCCGCCGCCCCACCCCCCAACCGCGCCGCCAACTCCGCATAATCCCCGCCCACTCCGTTGAACACCGCCCACGCCACCTCCGCGAACGCCCGGCTCTCCTCGGAGAGTTCGTGGCCGTAGGGGCGGGGGCCCCGCTCCATCGCCGAGGCCACCAGCGCCGCGAAGTCCGTCACCCCGCCCATCGTCCGGGAGACGTGTTCGCTCACGCCCTCGTAGACCTGTTGCAGCACCCGGACGGACTCCGTGCGGGTCAGGCGGTCCAGGAGCGCGTCGCGTACGCCGTCGCGGAAGTCGTAGAGGACGCGGTCGGGGTCCTCGCCCGGCGACGGTGGTGTGCGGCGGACCAGGAGGCCGGAGAGGAAGATCTCGGCGAGGTGCATCGGCGTGGACGTGGGCAGCATCGCGTACTGGATCAGCCGCATGACCGGGAGGCTGAGCGGGGCCGCGGCCAGGAGGCGGAGCAGGCGGAAGGCGTCCGGGGAGTGGCCTTCCTCGAAGCGTTCGATCCAGGCGGCGGGGGTGGTGGGATCGTCGGCGGGGGCAGGTGGGGCGGGGCGGTCCACGACCGTCAGCGGGGCGGCGCGCAGCGGGGTCCAGTCGGTGGTGCGGCCGGACACCAGCCGGGCCCAGGGGCGCAGCCAGGGATCGGAGACCTCCAGGACCGGCAGCCAGCTGATCCGGGCGCGGGCGGTGGCACCTGCCCGGCCGCGGGGGATGCCGGACAGCGGGCGGGACGAGCGGACCTCGATCGTCGCTCGGTCGGTGCGGGTGCCGCGGCCCTGGACGGGCGACGTGCGGAGTGCCGTACGGCCCCACAGGCGGCTGGGGAGCACCTGGAGCGCGGTGACGGGGCGGCGGCGGGACCAGGCGGCGAGGGTGTCCGTGAGTTCGCCGCCGTACCAGGCGGGGCCGACGCCGTCCGTCAGGATCAGGACCGCGCGCCGGCCGGTGGGGTCGGCCAGTGTCTCCCTCCAGCGGCGGGTGGAGGACGGGGTGCGGGTGCCTCGCCGGAAGGGGGCCAGGGTCGGGACGGGGCCGTCGGTGTGCAGAGCCCAGGCGCGGACGTCGGCGAAGGCGCCGTGCCGCTGGAGCAGGGTGTGCAGTTCGTCGGCGAGGCGGTTCCAGACGGTCATCGTCATGCCGGTGTCGATCAACAGGTCTACGGAGAAACGGCGTTCGACGGCGGGGCGCAGGACGGGCAGCAACAGGCCCGAGTCGCCGAAGGCGGCGGCCGTGGCCTCGACGTCGAGGGCCCGGGTGCGGGCGGAGGGGGTGCGCTGGCGCAGCGGGCGCAGGGCGCGGGCCAGGGGCAGGACGTCGGGCAGGGCGCGGGGCTGGGTGACGCGGATGGTGTGCGCGCCGCCGGGGACGAGTGGGGCGGCGGGGTTGCCGCCGGGAAGGTGGAGGCGCGCCGAGGGTGGTTCGGGGCCTCGGTCGGGGGCGCGGTGGGGCTGCGGCTTGGGGAGGGGCGGCGGCTCGGCGGGGGTGGCGGCGAGTGCGGGACCGGTGCGGTCACCGAACCGCGCCCAGTCGACCGGTTCCAGACCGCTGAGCCGGGCGATCCACAGCACGTCGAGGGCGTCACCGGCGTCCGGCTCCCCGCCCACGTCCAGCAGCCGGGCGAGTTCTCTCCGCAGCGTGTCCGCAGAGCCGGAACGCTCCGCAGCAGGGCCGTCGGCCGCCGTACCGGATCCCGCCGCCGCAGAACCGTCGACCGCCCTACCCGACCCCGCCGCCGCAGCCCCGTCAGCCGCCCCCGACCCCGCCGTCTCCGCAGGGCCCTCGTCGGCTCGTTCTCCTCCGCCTTCGCTCACCCGCTCCTCGCCTTCCTCCCCCTCGGCTCGCCCCTCACCCCTTGTCCAACGGCCTCAGCAAGTCGTCCCGCAGCAGCGCTCTGCCCGTCTCGCCGCCCCACAGCCCCCGCTCGGCCATCAGGAGCGCGTTGAGCAGCTGGTCGTTGGCGAGTGCGCCCAACTCCCGCTGCCGGGTGAGAAACTCGGCGATCAGTGCGGACCGCGCCTCGGCGGAATCGGCGGACGTGGTCCCGAGGTGGGCGGCGACGATGCGGGCGAGCTGTTCGTGGTTCGGCGTTCCGATCTCCAGGCGGACACAGCGCCGTAGGAAAGCCATGGGGAACTCGCGTTCCTCGTTGCTGGTCAGCACCACGAGCGGAAACTCCGCGCAGGCCACCTCACCGCCCCGGATCTCCGCCTCGACGCGGTCCGCGGTCGTCACGTGCTGGGATTCACGACCCAGCCGGGCCAGCTCCGGGATGACGAACTCGCCCTCCTCCAGCACGTTCAGGAGGTCGTTGGGAAAGTCCATGTCGCTCTTGTCGATCTCGTCGATGAGCAGGACGCGGGGCCGGCGCCAGGGCAGCAGGGCGGTGCCGAGGGGGCCCAGCCACAGGTACTTGCCGATGTCCGGGGGCGGGGGCGGTTGGGAACCGCGGACGCCCTGCGCGCCCAGGGCCGTGTTGCGCAGCCCCGCGTCGTAGAGGCGGCCGACGGCGTCGTACTCGTACAGGCCGTCCTTGAGGGTGGAGCGGCTGGTGATGGGCCAGCGCAGCACGGGCCCGAGCTTCAGCTCGTGGGCGACCGCGTACGCGAGGGTGGACTTGCCGGTGCCGGGCCTGCCGGTGAGCAGCAGAGGCCGGCGCAAGTGCAGGGCGAGGTTGACGAGGTGGATCTCCCGCTCGCCCGCCTGGTAGGCCGCGCCCTGCCCGGCCCGGCCCAAGTGCCGTTGGACGGCGTCGTGATCGGGCAGCGACGGCGAGTCCAAAAGCCCCGCGCCGTCGTGCCGGAAGGCCCGCCAGGGAGGTGCCGGGGGCAGCCGGAGAATGCCGTCGTGCGGGGTGCCGGTGCCCCGGTAGACCCACCAGTCCTGTGTCTGCGTCATGCTGCTCCTTCACCGGCGGCGCGCATACCGGTCATCGGGCTGAACTGGTTGGGGAAGACGAGCGTCGGGTCGTCCCACAGCAGGGTGATGTTGTGGCCCACGCTCTCGTCGTCGTGGCGCCGCTGCTGGCGTGTCTCCAGGACGCTGTGCGGCAGTTCGGCGAGCAGGGCGGGCGGGCGTCCGTCGCGCAGCGCCTCAAGGAGCAGTCCGGGATCGCCGCCGTCCCGCCGCCACACCATCACCGGGATGCCGTCGTAGAAGAGGGCGTCGCGTACGGCGCCCAGCATGAGCTCGTCGAGCGGGTCGTACGGCGCTCCCAGGCCCAGGCAGGCCAGGTCGGCATGGCGCCTCAGCCAGGCCTCCAGGTCCGCGCGGCTGCCCAGCCGCAGCGGCGGGTACTTGCCGTTCGGGCAACTCCACTCCTTGTACCGGGAGTTGTCGACGGAGTCCGCTCCGGGGCTGATCCAGCCGATGCGCGCCAGCGCGTCACCGGGTGTGCAGTCCTGGTCGAGGGCGCTCCAGCGGTCGGTCCAGCGGTCGTGGATCGAGATGTCGTCGTAGCGCATCAATGACCGTACGACGACCAGGCAGTTGAGGCTCAGCGGCACCCCGGCCGAGCCGCTCGGCCACCGTTCGGCGGGGTAGCCCAGCAGGGAGTCCGGCAGCAGGAACTCATAGCGCCGGTGTGCTCCCCGGCCGACCTCCGCCGGTTCCTTCCAGGCCAGCAGGAACTCCTTGCCGCGGCACTCCAGTTCGGCGCCGGTGAACAGCTCCGTGGGGTCCGTCGACCCGCCGAACTCGTACGGCGCACCGTCCGCGCCCACGTAGTAGAAGCCGCGCAGGCGGTAGTGCCGCCGGGTGTACCGCACGTCGTCGTCCACCGGGCCGTACGGTTCCTCCTCCTGGACCCGGATCTGGATGACGACCTGACGCCCGGCGGCCGCGGTCCAGGCCGTCGCCGGATGCGCCGCGATCTCCCGTACGGCGGTGTCGCGGGCTGGAAGCCGGGCGAGGAGCCGACCGATCCGGTCGCCCTCGCCCCACTCCACGGCCTCCTCGTGGAGCAGGACGAGGAAACGCAGCAGGTCCGTGCGGCGGGCGGTCGGGTTGTCGCCGTCCACGCGCGCGTCGTACAGCCGTTGCAGGACGTACGGGAGGGGTCCGGTGTCCACCGGCCGGCCGTCCGCTCGGCGCTCGGCCACGTACAACGACACCGCCCGCTCCCCGAACTCCCGGGGGAGGTCCCGCAGTTCGCGTACGAGGTCCAGCATGAAGCCGAGGGGCAGCGGGCCGCGCGCTCCGGTCACCACGGTGACGACGAGCGCGAACCACTCGGCGCTGATGTCGTCTCCCTCCACCTCCAGCACCGCGTCCTTCAGCCTCGGCAGCGTGCCGGTGCGCCGACCGGCGCGGACGATGGCGCGCAGATGGTCGAGGGCGCGGTTGTGCTGGTCCACGGTGTCCCGCAGCGGTGGGCCGAGGTCGTGGAGCAGGTCGAGGCGGTCCTCGAGGGACTGGAACCGGCGGATGTCGGCCAGGATCGCCGCGAGCAGCGGCTCGGCCCGATGTCCGACGAACAGCTTTCCGGGTCGGCCGCGGAACCACAGGAACCGTCTGCCCACTCACTCCTCCCCGAGATCGAGGCCCGCCGCCACGAGGAGTTCGCGCACCCGCTCGGTGCCGGTGTCGTCCGGGGCGATGTCCGCGAGGGCGTCGTACAGGGCCCTCAGCACCGCGTCCGGTGTCAGACTGCTCGCGCTCCGGCGTACCAGGGCCCGGAGGTGCGTGCGGGCGTCGCGGCTCTCGTCGACTCCGACGAAGACATGGCCGAGGTTCTCGCCCATCAGGGCGAGGAGTTCGTGCCGGGTGTCGAGGCGGTGGAGCTTCTCGCAGGCCAGCAGGGCATCCAGCAGGGCCTTGGGGTCGGGGAACCGGAAAGCCGCGGAAGGCGCGGGCGCAGACGACGGTGGAGCGGGGGTGCCGACCGGGCCGGAAGACGGCGTCGGCGCCCGCGACGGCAGGATCACCGGAGAGCCGAGAGCCGGTACCGTCTCGTACCGCTGCCCGGTCAGCAGTCGCAGCAGCTTCTCCGCACCGGCGACGGTGAACTCGCCGACCGGGTAGTAGGTGGTGGTGCGGCCGCCCAGCCAGTCGGGCAGGTCGGCGGCGGACCCGCCGGGCAGGACGACGGGGGCGATCCGGTCGAGAGCGGCGGTCGGATCCTCGTAGACGAGTCTTCGCAGCAGCCCTGCCTCCCACTGCACCCCCGAACCGACTCCGGCCGGAGCGTCGCCCTCCGCGCGCCGCTTGTACTCCGCCGAGGCGACGACGATCACGTACCGGCTGCCCCGGATGCCGCGCGACATCCACAGCGCCCAGTCCTGGCGGCGTTCGTCAGCGGGCAGGTCCAGTTCGGCATCGATGCCGCATTCACGCAGGAAGAGCCAGAAGTCCCGGACCCGTTCGACATGCGCCGGGTCGTCATGGGCGTACGAGATGAAAACCCGGACAGGTGATGGCACCACACTCATGTGGCCTCCCCCTTGCCTTGCAGCGCACCACGCGAGTGGACCCATGATGACCCAACGGCTGCTGCCAGGTGTCCTGTTTGGCAGGGTCGGATGCGATGGACCACCGCGCCCCCCAGCGTCGGGCCGCGCGCTGGCGGGTGGTCACAAGTGCGCCCGCCCCGAGGGCGACGACCCCTGCGGACACCGGACGGTTGCACCGACACGATCCGGCACTCAAAAGTCTGAGTTAACGCGGGTAACACCGCAGGTCAGAGAAGTAAGCGCATACCGACCGATCAGTTTGTCGAAAGGGCTGTACAGATTCGAACCGGCGGGTAACGTGCGGGGCTCCGCTCCCCCGCCACTCCCCAAACTCCGAGCCGCACAAGGAGCCCCGGGATGTCCCACGACCCGTCCCCACCCCACCTCACCTACCCCTGGCAGCCGCCCGCCCCGCCCCCCGAACCCGATCACCGCCGCCCGCGCCGGCGCGCCCCGCTCGGGCACCACGGCGACCTCAGGACCCTGCGCAGCGCGTACCGCTGGCAGCGGCGCACCGCCACCCTCACCGCGCTCGGCTACTTCACCCTCTTCCTCGTGCTGTCGGCCCTCGCGCCCGGCTTCATGACGAGCGAGCCCGTCGGCGGAATACCCACCGGCCTGCTCCTCGCGCTGCTCCAACTGCCCGTCACCTGGCTGGCGATCGCCCTGTACGAGCACACCGCGCGCCGGCTGGTCGACCCGATCGCCGACCGCATCCGCAAGCAGTCCGAGGTGGACGCCGAACGAAGGGCGACGACACGATGACCGGCTTCAGCGACTCCGCGCAGGCGATGTCCCTGGTGGCGTTCTCCGCCGTGGCCACCCTCACGCTGCTGCTGTGCGTGATGACCGGCCCCGACCGCGACGACCTCGACGAGTTCTACACCGGCTACAACTCCCTTTCCCCGCTGCGCAACGGCCTCGCCATCGCGGGCGACTACATCTCCGCCGCGACCGTCCTCGGCACCGGCGGGGTCATCGCCCTCTACGGCTACGACGGCGTCGTCCTCGCGCTCAGCACCGCCCTGTCGCTGATGCTGCTGATGTTCCTGCTGGCCGAACCCCTGCGCAACGCGGGCCGGTTCACCATGGGCGACGCGCTGGCCCGCCGGATGCCCGGCCGCTCGGTGCGGATCACCGCGAGCCTGGTCACCCTCGCCGCGCTGCTGCCGCTGATGCTGGTGCAGCTGGCCGGCGCGGGCCAACTCCTCGCGTTCGTCCTGGGGTTCTCCGGCGACTCCCTCAAGACGGGCTTCATCATCGGACTCGGCCTGCTGATGATCGCCTACGCGGCCATCGGCGGCATGAAGGGCACCGCGCTCATCCAGATGCTGAAGATCGTGATGCTGCTCGGCTCGGGCGCCGTGGTCGCCGTACTGATCCTGAACCGCTTCTCCTGGAACCCGTCCGCCCTCTTCGACGCGGCCGCGCGACAGAGCGGTGTCGGGTCCCAATTCCTCGGTCCTGGGCAGGAGTTCGCGGCCGGGCCGTACCCGCGTCTCGACATGATCACCTCCCAACTCGCCGTCGTCATCGGCGGCGCGTGTCTGCCGCACGTCACCATGCGCATGTACACCGCCAACAGCGCCCGTCAGGTGCGGCGTTCGATGTCCTGGGCGGTCTCGTCGGTGGCGTTGTTCGTGCTCGTCATCACCGTCGTCGGCTTCGGCGCGACCGCGCTGATCGGGCGCGCGGTGCTCGCCGAGGCCGACCCGCAGGGCAACACGGCGTATCTGCTGGGCTCCCGGGCCGCGTTCGGCCCGGACGTCTCCGGCGCGGAGACCCTGCTGTTCACGACGGTCACCACCGCGCTCTTCCTCACCCTGCTCGCCTCCGTCGCCGGCATGATCCTCGCCTGCGCCAACTCCCTTGCGCACGACGTCTTCTCGACCCGCGGGACGTCACCGCGCCGGGAGATGCTGCTGGCCCGCGTCTCCGCGCTCGCCGTGGGCATCCCGACGATCCTCCTGGCGACACTCATCCAACACCGCAGCCTGCAGCCGCTGGTGATCCTCTCGTTCTGCGTCGGCGCGTCCGCTCTCGCCCCCGCCCTCGTCTACGGCCTCTTCTGGCGCCGCTACACCCGAACGGGCCTGCTGTGCACGCTGATCGGCGGCACGGTGTCCGTGCTGGCGCTGATGCCGGGCACGCTCCTCGTCTCGGGCTCCCCCCTCGCCGCGTTCCCCGAAGCGGACTTCAACTGGCTGCCGTTCACGACGACGGGGCTGGCGACGATCCCGGCGGGGTTCCTGTTCGGCTGGGCGGGGACCGTGCTCTCCGGGCGCCGGAAGGCGGAGGAACAGCGTCGCCAGTACGAGGCGGTTGAGGGGTGGATTCTGGCGGGGGCGGTGAGGAGGGGGCGTAAGGGGTCGTCGTATGTCTGCGGGTGAGTGGGGGCTATCCTCGACCCGATCGAGGAGTACTGGGACCGGCACGGCAAGCCCGCGCAGTACGAGTCCGG
>NZ_JBEYVC010000225.1:0-15959 GCF_040643855.1 Streptomyces sp. NPDC047072
GGTCGCGGAGTGGGGCATCACTAGCGCAAGCAGTTCAACCGGCCCGTCGGCGGGTTCCAGGCGCTCAAGCACCGGCTCGCCCAGCTGTGGCTGGAGGTCGTCAACCTCCGGGCCGGGCGGTTCTCTCTTCTACGGCAGTACTGGATAACGGACGCCGGCCGCTGCGGGCGGACACCCCCCGCCCCCGACCCCTCACCGCCGTACGCGGCCGACAGCCCGTGGGGGTGCGCGAGCGCTTTCAACGGCGCGTGGGGGCTGACGCTCAGACCACCCAAGGCGTGTGGGAACGGACGCTCAGACCAACCCGCCCAGGGCGCGTGGCGGCTGACGCTGAGACCAACCCACGGCGCGTGGGGGCCGACGCTCAGACCAACCCACCTAGGGGCGCGGGGAACTGCGCGACCAGCCCCCACCGGGCCGCACCCGCCCAAGCGCCGCAGGCACCCGCGGGGAACTGCGCGACCAGCCCCCACTCACCCGCACCCGCCCCACAACCTGACGCGGCACCCCACTAGGCACCCCCCTACTCCCCCGGCCAAACCGGCGCCCGGCGCTCGTTGAACGCCGCCACCCCCTCCGCCCGGTCTCCCGAGAACGCCACCGATCGCCATGCCGCGTCCTCCACCTCCAGGCCCGCCCGGAGGTCCAGCCCGTGCCCCAGTCGTAGCGCCCGCTTCGCCGCGCGCAGTCCCACCGGGGAGTTCGCCGCGATCCGTGCCGCCAACGCCAGCGCCTCCTCCCGGTCCCGGCCCGCATCCACCAGGACATCCAGCAGGCCCAACTCCGCCGCCTCCCCCGCCTCCACCCGCCGCGCCGTGAAGATCAGTTCCGCCGCCCTCGCCGCGCCCACCCGCCGGGGCAGCAGCTGCGTCCCGCCACCCCCGGGGATCACGCCCACCGATACCTCCGGCAACCCCACCACCGCCGTTCGGTCGGCGACGATCAGGTCGCAGGAGAGGGCCAGTTCGAAACCGCCGCCCAGTGCGAAACCGTGGACCGCCGCGACCGTCGGGACGGGTAGTTCCAGCACCCCCGTGTACGCCCCCCGGGCCACCGGGCGCTGTCGCAGCAGATCCGCGTCGGTGAAGGAGTTCCGTTCCTTCAGGTCCGCCCCTACGCAGAACGCCCGTTCATGCGTGGAGGTGAGGACGACCACCCGTACCTCCCCGTCACCCCCCAGCGCCGCACAGGCCGTGGCGATCGACCGTGCCATCTCCGTCGACACCGCGTTCATCGCCTTGGGGCGGTCGAGGGCCAGCTCGGCCACGTGACCGCCGTCCCCGTGCCGCCGCACCAGCACGAACTCCCCGAACCGCTCCTCGCCCACGACACCCTCCCGAATTAACGCCCGTTAACAACAACCGCTCGACCGGATCATCCCAGCCCACCGCGCCCCGCGAAAGGTTCCCGCCGACCCGCCCGACACCCCGTTCGAGTGACATCCCGCCCAAGTCCTCCCCCACCGCCCAGGGGAGCGCATAACGTGCGCCCCGCCGCAGCGCGCAGGGGGCGCGGGCACACAGGGGAGGGACCGCCATGACGACGACCATGACGACGGCCATCACTACAGGGCCGCCGCACACCGAGAGCGACGACCACCGCTTCTTCGCCCCGCGCGGGCGTCATCGCAAGCCCCGCCCCCGCAAGGTCCTGTTCGTGGCGGGCGGTCTGGCCCTGGCCGCCGGCGCCCTGAGCCTCGTACGCCTGGCACCGGATTCGACGATCGGTGCGTTCGGTACGACCGAGACGGACCCCCAGGACCCCCAGACGCACCCGGACACCGACGCGGACCGTGCGACGAACGCCGCGGCGACCGTGGCGACGTTCCCCCTGGCCGGTCCGTCGGCGACCACCACCATGGGCGCCGCGTCACCCACCGCGCTCCCCACCGCCAGCCCGGCCGCGGCGGCCCCCACCACGATCCCGCAGGCACCGAACGCCCCGGCGGCCACGCGACCGACCACGGTCACCGGCGCCACCATCGCACCGCAGACACCCGCGCCCGCGCCCGCCTCCACCGCGGCCCCGCAGCAGCCCGCCCAGCCCTCCACCAGCCGCACCACACCCCCGCCGGAAGCCCCGGCCGCACCCGCCCCACAGCCCACCCACACCGCAGAGCAGCCCACACCGAGCGACCCCGGTCTGTGCGTCCCGATCATCGGCCTGTGCGTGAACACGCTGGCGCGCTGAACCGCTACACGTCCCCGGCCCGGCGCGTCAGCAGCCAAGGCTCCACGACCCCGAGTCCGCGCACCGGCCGTTGCCACATCGGCTGTAGCGCGAAGCGGTACGTCGGCGGGTCCTCGCCCTCCTTCTCGGCGGTCGCCGCGGCCTCGGCCGCCTCCGCCTCGGAGGCCGGTGCCTCGCCGGTGCGGATCAGCTCCTGCGCGAAGTCGCTGTCGACGAGGACGGCGTCCCGGGGAGCTATCGAGGTGAGCCGGGAGGCGAGGTTGACGGTCGTACCGAAGACGTCGCCCATCCGCGTGGTCACCGTGCCGAAGGCGATGCCGACCCGCAGCTCCGGCATGGTCTCGTCGTTCGCCATGGTCTCGATGAGCCGCAGCGCGATCTCCGCGGCGACCCCGGCGTCGTCGGCGGAGTACAGCACCTCGTCGCCGAGTGTCTTGACCAGGCGCCCGCCGTGCGCGGCCACGAGGTCGGCCGCGGTGGTCTCGAAGGCCTCGACGAGTTCGCCGAGTTCCTCCTCCTCCATACGGCGGGTCAGGCGGGTGAAGCCGACCAGGTCCGCGAAGCCGACGGCCAGGCGCCGGTCGACCATCTCCTCGTCGTCGGCGGCCTGCACGACCCGCCCCGCGGACGCGGCGAGCTGGCGGCGCCAGACGTAGACGAGGAACTCCTCCAGCTCGGGCAGGAGCAGCTCGACGATCGGGTACGTCACCTCGGTGCGCGTCATCCCGGGTTCCGGGGGCTCGGTGAGGCCCTCCAGGAAGGAGTCGATCTGCCACTCGGCGAGCCGGGCCGTGGTCTGCCCGGTGGAGCGGGCCACCTGCACGGCCATCGCCTCGCTGAGCAGGCCCGCCTCGACGAGACCGGAGAGCCGGCGCAGGGCCAGGACGTCCGCCTCGGTCAGCGCCTTGGCCTGGCCGATGTCTGCGAAGCCCATGGCCCGCCAGAAACGGGTGGCCAGTTCCACGGAGACACCGGCGCTGCGGGCCGCCTGAAAGGGGGTGTAGCGGCGCTCGGCACCGAGGATCAGGTGTTCGAGACGCAGGGCGAGCGGGTCCTCGCCGGAGTCGGCGGCGTCCGCGCCCTCGCCGGAGCCCGTGTCGTCGACGGTCACGCCTGCTGCCCTTCCGATCTGCTGCGGTCAGGTATCGACCGGCCTCAACTGTACGGCAGGTGTGCGCCAGCTCACGTCTTTAGGTAAGACCAAGAAGGGGTGCCTGATGTCTGCCGTCGCCTGCGGGCCGGTGGGGGCGGATCGCGCAGTTCCCCGCGCCCCTGACTTGCGCACCTCTACGCGAGTCGCAAGTGCACGATGTCTCCCGCGCCCACCGGGGCCTGCACTCCGTCCTCCGTTGCGATCACCAGACGCCCGTCCCCGTCGATCGCCACCGCTTCTCCTACGATCGAACGGTCGCCCGGCAACTCCGCCCGTACCGTCCGTCCCAGCGTCGCGCAACCCGCCGCGTATGTCTCCTGCAAGCCGCTCACCGTGGGGTCGCCCTCCGCCGCGCGCCAGCGGGCGTACCAGTCCTCCAGGGAGCGCAGGACGCCTCGCAGCAGCGGGTCGCGGTCCGTGCTCACCGCTCCGGCCAGGGCGAGGGACCCGGCGGTCGGTACCGGCAGCTCGTCCTCCTTCAAGGTGACGTTGATGCCGACGCCGACGACGACCCCGCCCTCACCTGCACGTTCCGCCAGGATCCCGCCGGTCTTGCGCTCCTCGCCGCCGACGGTCACGAGGAGGTCGTTGGGCCACTTGAGGGCCGTGTCGACGCCGGCCGCCCGGGAGAGTCCCGTCGCCACGGCGACGCCGGTGAGCAGCGGGAGCCAGCCCCAGCGGGCCACCGGCACGTCGTCCGGGGTCAGCAGGACGGAGAAGAACAGCCCGGAGCGGGCGGGCGCCGTCCACTGCCGGTCCAGCCGCCCCCGCCCGGACGTCTGCTCCTCGGCGACGAGAACGGTCCCCTCCGACGCCTCGCCCTTGGCCGCGAGGGCGACCAGATCACTGTTGGTGGACCCGGTGCGCTGCACGACCTCCACGCCCCGCCACAGCCCCCCGTCCCGCACCAGCCCCCGGCGCAGGGCGACCACATTCAGCGGCGGCCGCTCCAGATCGGACCAACGGCTGCCCTCAGAACCATCTCGCGACGTCATGCAAGCCACCCTAGGTGTGTGAAACGCCGCACTGCTGTTTAGTAGGCCCACCACTACTCTACGGATGAGTAACCGTCCCCCCTTTTGAGCAGGCAGGGAGCCGCGATCCCGATGTCCGAGGCGGAAGAGACCGACATCCACACCACCGCGGGCAAGCTCGCGGATCTGCAGCGTCGTATTGACGAGGCGACGCACGCGGGCTCCGAACGTGCCGTGGAGAAGCAGCACGCCAAGGGCAAGCTGACGGCCCGTGAGCGGATCGAGCTGCTGCTCGACGAGGACTCGTTCGTCGAGCTCGACGAGTTCGCACGGCACCGGTCCACCAACTTCGGCCTGGAGAACAACCGCCCCTACGGGGACGGTGTCGTCACCGGGTACGGCACCGTCGACGGCCGTCCGGTCGCCGTCTTCTCCCAGGACTTCACCGTCTTCGGCGGCGCGCTGGGCGAGGTCTACGGCCAGAAGATCGTCAAGGTCATGGACTTCGCGCTGAAGACCGGCTGTCCGGTCATCGGCATCAACGACTCGGGCGGTGCGCGGATCCAGGAGGGTGTCGCCTCGCTCGGCGCGTACGGTGAGATCTTCCGCCGTAACACCCATGCGAGCGGTGTCATCCCGCAGATCTCCCTGGTCGTCGGGCCCTGCGCCGGTGGCGCCGTGTACTCCCCGGCCATCACCGACTTCACCGTCATGGTCGACCAGACCTCGCACATGTTCATCACCGGCCCGGACGTCATCAAGACGGTCACCGGTGAGGACGTCGGCTTCGAGGAGCTGGGCGGGGCCCGGACCCACAACTCCGTGTCCGGCGTGGCGCATCACATGGCCGGGGACGAGAAGGACGCCATCGAGTACGTCAAGCAGCTGCTGTCGTACCTGCCGTCCAACAACCTCTCCGAGCCGCCGGTCTTCCCGGAGGAGGCGGACCTCGCGCTCACCGACGAGGACCGCGAGCTGGACACGCTGGTGCCGGACAGCGCGAACCAGCCGTACGACATGCACACGGTGATCGAACACGTCCTGGACGACGCCGAGTTCTTCGAGACGCAGCCGCTGTTCGCGCCCAACATCCTCACCGGGTACGGGCGGGTGGAGGGGCGCCCGGTCGGGATCGTCGCCAACCAGCCGATGCAGTTCGCCGGTTGCCTCGACATCACGGCGTCGGAGAAGGCCGCGCGCTTCGTGCGGACCTGCGACGCCTTCAACATCCCCGTCCTGACCTTCGTCGACGTCCCCGGCTTCCTGCCCGGCGTCGACCAGGAGCACGACGGCATCATCCGCCGCGGCGCCAAGCTGATCTACGCCTACGCCGAGGCGACCGTCCCGCTCATCACCGTCATCACCCGCAAGGCCTTCGGCGGCGCCTACGACGTCATGGGCTCCAAGCACCTCGGCGCGGACATCAACCTCGCCTGGCCGACCGCCCAGATCGCCGTCATGGGGGCCCAGGGCGCGGTCAACATCCTGCACCGCCGCACCCTCGCGGAGGCCGAGGCCAACGGCGAGGATCTGGAAGCGGTGCGCGCCCGCCTGATCCGGGAGTACGAGGACACCCTCCTCAACCCCTACGTCGCGGCCGAACGCGGCTACATCGACTCGGTGATCATGCCCTCCGACACCCGCCGCCACGTCGTACGGGGCCTGCGCCAGCTCCGCACCAAGCGCGAGTCCCTCCCGCCCAAGAAGCACGGCAACATCCCCCTCTAAGGAGAGCGCTGTGAACATCAAGGTCGTACGGGGCAACCCCACCCCGGAGGAACTGGCCGCCGCCCTGGCGGTGGTAAGAGCCCGCGCAGCGGCGGCAGCGACAATGCCGGGCGCCGAAGAGCCGCGGGACGGGTGGTCGGACCCGTCAAGGATCGCAACCCACCGCCTCCCCCAGCCTGGGCCCACGGCATGGACCCGAACATATTGGCCGGGGTAAGCCGAAACCTTAGGGGCGCGGGGAACCGCGCACCTAGCCACAACTGAGGGCGCCATTTGAGTACCCGTACTCAGGCGCCCTCCACCGGCCAAGCCCCACGCTGGTGGCATGTTGTGGTCCGACCCCGAGAACGAGCCGCCGAAAGAACTGCGCGACATGCAGAACATGCTTCGGCGGCTGAGCCTCTTCCTCGCCCTGGCCATGGTGCTCGCCATGATTGTGGCCGGACTACGCTGACCGCATGACCGATCAGCCGCGCCGCCGCCTCATCCTCGCCTCCCAGTCCCCCGCCCGGCTGGGCCTGCTGCGGCAGGCCGGTCTCACCCCCGAGGTCATCGTCAGCGGCGTGGACGAGGACGCCGTCACCGCCCCCACCCCCGCCGACCTGGCCCTCGCCCTCGCGGAGGCCAAGGCCTCGGTCGTCGCCGCACTGCCGGAGGCGACCCGCGCCCTGGTGATCGGCTGCGACTCGGTCCTCGACCTGGACGGCCAGGCGCTCGGCAAGCCCGCCGACGCCGAGGAGGCGACCGCCCGCTGGAAGGCGATGCGCGGACGCGCGGGGACCCTCCAGACCGGACACTGCGTCTACGACACCACGAGCGGCCGGTACGTCTCCGCCGTCGCCTCGACGGTCGTCCGCTTCGGCGATCCCACCGACGAGGAGGTGGCCACGTACGTCGCCTCCGGCGAACCCCTCCACGTCGCCGGGGCGTTCACCCTGGACGGCCGCTCGGCGCCGTTCATCGAGGGCATCGACGGCGACCACGGCAACGTGATCGGCATCAGCCTGCCCCTCGTACGCCGGCTGCTGGCCGAACTGGGCGTCGGGATCACGGAGTTGTGGGCGCCGGCGGAGGCGTGAGCGGCGAACCGCCGGTGCCGTCCGGGCTCGTGGGGTCTTCGGGCCCCTTCGCGTCCTCGGGGCCGGAGGCGACCGGGCCCCGGCGGCCGTCGTAGGTCACCAGCAGCAGCACGATCAGCGCGAGCATCACGATCATGAAGGCGAACTGCGGCCGGCCGATCATCGCCCAGGCGACCGCGCCGAGCAGGCCGTGCACCACGGCGGCGCTGATCAGCAGGACCCGGCCGAGCCCTGCGGGCTGACGGTCGCGTACCGCCACGAGCACGGCGACCAGGCCGCACAGCGCGAAGTAGAGGCCGAAGACGATCCCGCCGATCTTCGAGGACAGGGACATCGCGTCCGGGTCCAGACCGGCCAGGGACATGTTCTGGGCGTCGACGAGATTGCCCAGGGTCCAGTTCAGCACGGCGACGCCGAGCGCCTCGACGAAGAGCACGACCGCCACGATCCACGCCACCGGCCTGCGTATCACCGGTCCCCACCCACTCTCGAGCCAAGCACTTGTCACTCGACGTACGTTCGATACACCGCGAACGCTACTAACGGGTAAACCGCGGGACAAGGGTTCTACGGACGGCAAAGAATCATTGGGCCGTTCGTAGGGTCTCCACAAAGAAACGGAGTGGCACGCAGCACGCTCTCACAGAGACCTTGACCACAGGGGAAGGCTAGGGTTTTCGGGAGGAGTCCTGCGTACCGAGGTGCGACAAGGGATTTCGCGGGTCGAGCAAGCCTCGTATCACGCTCCGTGTGGGCAAGCTCACCACAGGGGACGGGTCGAAGAGCCGTGTCGGCTGTCCCTAAACTCGGCTTGTTTCAAGGAGGGAGCCTCAATCGTGCGCAAGGTGCTCATCGCCAACCGTGGCGAAATCGCTGTCCGCGTGGCCCGGGCCTGCCGGGATGCCGGCATCGCGAGCGTGGCCGTGTACGCCGACCCGGACCGGGACGCTCTGCATGTCCGCGCCGCGGATGAGGCGTTCGCCCTGGGCGGTGACACCCCGGCCGGCAGCTATCTGGACATCGAGAAGGTCCTGAACGCCGCGCGCGAGTCGGGCGCGGACGCCATCCACCCGGGCTACGGCTTCCTCTCGGAGAACGCCGACTTCGCCCAGGCGGTCCTGGACGCGGGCCTGATCTGGATCGGCCCGCCCCCGCAGGCCATCCGCGACCTCGGCGACAAGGTCGCGGCGAGGCACATCGCCCAGCGCGCCGGCGCCCCACTGGTCGCGGGCACCCCCGACCCGGTCTCCGGTGCGGACGAGGTCGTGGCCTTCGCCGAGGAGAACGGCCTGCCGATCGCCATCAAGGCCGCGTTCGGCGGTGGCGGGCGCGGTCTGAAGGTCGCCCGCACCCTCGAAGAGGTCCCCGAGCTGTACGAGTCCGCGGTGCGCGAGGCGGTGGCCGCCTTCGGCCGCGGCGAGTGCTTCGTGGAGCGCTACCTGGACCGTCCGCGGCACGTGGAGACGCAGTGCCTGGCCGACAAGCACGGCAACGTCGTCGTCGTGTCGACGCGTGACTGCTCGCTCCAGCGCCGCCACCAGAAGCTGGTCGAGGAGGCCCCGGCACCGTTCCTCTCCGACGAGCAGGTCGCCGAGCTGTACCGCGCCTCCAAGGCCATCCTCAAGGAGGCCTCCTACGAGGGCGCCGGCACCTGCGAGTTCCTCGTCGGCCAGGACGGCACGATCTCCTTCCTGGAGGTCAACACCCGTCTCCAGGTCGAGCACCCGGTCACCGAAGAGGTCGCCGGCATCGACCTGGTGCGCGAGATGTTCCGCATCGCCGACGGCGAGGAACTCGGCTACGGCGACCCCGAACTGCGCGGCCACTCCTTCGAGTTCCGCATCAACGGCGAGGACCCGGGCCGCAACTTCCTCCCGGCCCCCGGCACGGTCACCAAGTTCGAGGCGCCCTCCGGCCCGGGCGTGCGCCTGGACGCGGGCGTCGAGTCCGGATCGGTCATCGGCCCGGCCTGGGACTCGCTCCTCGCCAAGCTGATCGTCACCGGCGCCACCCGCGAGCAGGCGCTCCAGCGCGCCGCCCGCGCCCTGGAGGAGTTCCAGGTCGAGGGCATGGCCACGGCGATCCCCTTCCACCGCGCGGTCGTCAAGGACCCGGCGTTCGCACCGGAGTTGACCGGCTCCAGCGACCCGTTCACGGTCCACACCCGCTGGATCGAGACCGAGTTCGTCAACGAGATCAAGCCCTTCGCCGCTCCGGCCGCCCCGGAGACCGAGGAGGACGGCGACCGCGAGACGATCGTCGTCGAGGTCGGCGGCAAGCGCCTGGAGGTCTCCCTGCCGTCCTCGCTGGGCATGTCCCTGGCCCGCACCGGCCTCGCCGCGGGCGCCAAGCCCAAGCGCCGGGCGGCCAAGAAGTCCGGCCCGGTCGCCTCCGGCGACACCCTCGCCTCCCCGATGCAGGGCACGATCGTCAAGATCGCGGTCGAGGAGGGCCAGGAGGTCAAGGAGGGCGACCTGATCGTCGTACTCGAAGCGATGAAGATGGAACAGCCCCTGAACGCGCACCGGTCCGGCACGATCAAGGGCCTGTCTGCCGAGGTCGGCGCGTCCGTCACCTCCGGCGCCGCGATCTGCGAGATCAAGGACTGAGCAGCCGTACGACAGCTGCCGTACGGCAGATCGAGGCGCCCCCTCGGACCGGAGCAGTCGGTCCGAGGGGGCGCCTCGTTTCCCCGTCCCCCGTGACGGTGGTCTAGGCGGTCCGTGTCCAGCCGGTGCCGTGGCGGGTGAAGGTGAGGCCCGCGTAGCCGCAGCCGATGGCCAGCATCAGGAAGGACGCGGCGGTCAGGGGGGCGAGGCCGGTGAGGTAGGCGGCCGCGTTGATCGGCATGGACAGGATCAGCAGCCAGGCGGCCCAGGCCGGGATCGCGCGGCCCCGCAGCAGGGCGACGCCGAGCAGGATCGCGCCGACGACATGGGCGACGACGAAGTAGAGGATCGGTCCGCCGACCACGGGGAGGCCGTTGACGCCGTCCGCCATGCGCACCACGTCCTCCTGGCGCACGCCCTTGGCGTAGGCGCCGAGCGCGACCGTGTCCAGGGACGGGGTGGTGCCGATCGCGACCAGGCCGGTACCGAAGAGTGCCGCGCCCCACAGGCCGAGCCTGGGTGAGCGGGCGGTGGCGAGCAGGCCGACGGCGACGATCCCCGGCAGGAACAGGACCGTGCCGACCGTCCACAGCCAGGCGGCGAGTTCCGTGACTCCCTGGTGCGCCGCGATGTCCCGGGCGATCTCCTTGCTGGAGCCATTTGTGTCGTACGGGATCAGGAGGTTGGCCACGGCGAACAGCACCGGCGCGAGCGTGACCGCGACGGCGGCGAGCAGCCGGGCGGTACCGGTCCCGGCCGG
Organism: Streptomyces sp. NPDC047072; assembly: GCF_040643855.1. Classification (NCBI taxonomy): domain Bacteria; kingdom Bacillati; phylum Actinomycetota; class Actinomycetes; order Kitasatosporales; family Streptomycetaceae; genus Streptomyces; species Streptomyces sp. NPDC047072. The sequence goes on from NZ_JBEYVC010000225.1 coordinate 10,494, forward strand.
GGTGACGTCGGTGGCGGGCGTACGGGAAGGCGTGGTCGTCATGGCAGTCCCCCTCGGCGGCCGCCCCGTGCGGAGCGCCTACCGACAGTGAACCGAAGCGTCACGCCCGGTGACCATCCGTCAATTCTGACGGGGTCGCGACATAACGTGTCGCCCGCGCGGCCTGTGACGCCCTCGGCGTCAGTCGGTGAGGAGCCCCAGGTCACGCCCCCGGCGCAGGAGAGCCGCGGTGTGGCCGGCCTCCAGCTTGCGGTGCAGGGCGGCGATGTAGCCGCGTACGGTCGTCGGGGCGAGGCCCATCCTGCGGGCGGCCTCCGTCGCCGTACGGCCTTCGTGGAGCTGTTGGAGCGTGCGGTGCTCCTGCTCGGTGATGCCGAAGAGGCGGGCGACGGCACGGGCACGGGAGAGGTCGCGCAGCACGAGCAGCGCGGGCAGACCGGGGGCTGCCGGCAGGTGTCGTACGTCGATGTGGCGGGCGGTGAAGGAGAGCCGGCCGGTGAGACGGGGGTCGTCGCGCAGCGCGGCCAGCAGTTCCACGGCGACGGCGTTGAGGGGACGGACCCGGCCGCCGTCGTCGACGCTCGCGACTCCGCAGCCGTGGCCGCCGGCGAGGCGCAGGGCGGCGAGGGACAGCGCGATCAGCCGCTGCCGCTCGGCCAACCGCCGCTCCAACGCGGCCAGTTGGTGCTGGGCGAGGGCGAGCAGGTCCCGCTCCCGCGCGGTGAAGTCGGTGTCCGAGCGGACCAGGGCGTACCCCTCGACGACGGCCGCGCTGTCCGAGCCGACCGTGGCGACGAGGTGGTGGCGCAGGCCGAAGGGGCGGAAGTCGAGGTTGTAGCAGTGGGTGCGCCGCCACTGCCGCTCCCCGGCGACATCGCTGACACGCCAGGCGCCGGGAGCGGGGGAGCTGAGCATGAGGTCGGTGAGCGGATGGTCCAGGGGATGGTCGTAGATCACCATCGGGTCGGCATGAAAGGAGTCGGCGGGCAGATTGACAACAGCGACCCCGGCCCCGTTCAGCGGCAACCGATACCGCTGAGCGGCATCAGCGGGCACCAGCCCCAACACCCCTTCAAGCGCCCGCTCCCACAACTCCTCAACCCGCTCGACACCTTCCAGCTCCCGCCCAAGCTCCAGGACCCGACAGGCATCGGCCCCGCTGATCTCCACACACACTCCCGACGCTGCTCTCCGCGAGAGGGGTAGGTTCAACTCCCTTAGGGGCGCGGGGAACTGCGCGACCAGCCACGACGGACCCGCAGCCGACAACGCGCCCCTTACCGGCAGATCACCGACGGCGCATGTCCGCCACGCGGGCCCGCTCCGCCCCCGGCGTCGGCTCACCGAGAACCGTCGCGGTCCGAAGCCCGGAGGGCCCCGGCCCCTGCCCCCGCCGAGGCCCCGGCAGGGCCACGTCCCGACGCTCACGCTCCTGCCGCCGCGCCGGGACCTGATCACCCCCCGGCGCCCCAGACGCACCGGCCACGGCGATCTGCACCCCCTGGTCGGCGAGCGCCTGCAACTCCGTACCGGCCCGGTCGTCGTGGACCGGCGGCTCGTCGGTCACTAGCCGGGTGATCACATCCGTGGGCACCGTCTGGAACATCGTGTCGGTGCCGAGCTTGGTGTGGTCGGCGAGGACCACGACCTCCGCGGCGGCCTGCACCAGCGCCCGGTCGACGGACGCCGACAGCATGTTGGACGTGGAGAGCCCGCGCTCGGCGGTGAGCCCGCTCCCGGAGAGGAAGGCCTTGGAGACCCGCAGCCCCTGGAGGGACTGCTCGGCCCCACTGCCGACGAGGGCGTAATTCGACCCACGCAGGGTGCCACCGGTCATGACGACCTCCACCCGGTTCGCGTGGGCCAGCGCCTGGGCGACCAGAAGGGAGTTGGTGACGACGGTCAGTCCGGGAACCCGCGCGAGCCGGCGAGCCAGCTCCTGCGTGGTGGTCCCGGCCCCGACGACGATGGCCTCACCCTCCTCCACAAGTCCCGCGGCGAGATCGGCGATGGCCGTCTTCTCGGCGGTCGCGAGATGCGATTTCTGCGGAAAGCCGGACTCCCGCGTAAACCCGCCCGGCAATACCGCACCGCCGTGCCGGCGGTCGAGGAGTCCTTCTGCCTCCAGTGCGCGCACGTCCCGCCGTACGGTCACTTCGGAGGTCTGGACGACGCGGGCGAGCTCACGGAGCGATACAGCCCCGTTGGCTCGCACCATTTCGAGGATCAATTGGCGACGTTCTGCAGCGAACACGAAACTGACAGTAACGCCAACGACCGTCTGCTTTCAGCAGTTTGCACCTAATTACAGATGTTGTTCGCACAGGAGGGCGGGGAGTGGTATAGAGCCCATTCCCGACGCCTATGCCGCCCGCATGGGCGACAACTCCCTGTGACCAGCCAGGAATCGCTTTCGGCCGTCAGGCTCCGCCGGTCTCCTTGCGTGTGTGCAACTGTCGTGCCACCTCGGCGATCGAGCCCGAAAGGGACGGGTAGACGGTGAACGCGTTCGCGATCTGTTCGACCGTCAGATTGTTGTCGACCGCGATCGAGATCGGATGGATCAGTTCCGAGGCGCGCGGCGCGACGACGACACCGCCGACCACGATCCCGGTCCCGGGCCGGCAGAAGATCTTGACGAAGCCGTCGCGGATGCCCTGCATCTTGGCACGCGGGTTGCGCAGCAGCGGAAGCTTCACGACCCGGGCGTCGATCTTGCCGCCGTCCACGTCGGACTGGGAGTAGCCGACGGTGGCGATCTCGGGGTCGGTGAACACATTGGACGAGACGGTCTTCAGGTTCAGCGGGGCCACCGCGTCGCCGAGGAAGTGGTACATGGCGATACGCCCCTGCATGGCGGCGACGGAGGCCAGCGCGAAGACCCCGGTCACGTCACCGGCGGCATACACACCCGGAGCCGTCGTCCTGGACACCTTGTCGGTCCAGATGTGCCCGGACTCGCGCACCTTGACCCCGGCCTCCTCAAGCCCCATCCCCTCGCTGTTGGGGATGGCGCCGACGGCCATCAGACAGTGCGAGCCGGTGATGACCCGCCCGTCGGCCAGCGTGACCTCGACCCGGTCCCCGACCCGCTTGGCGGACTGGGCACGGGAGCGCGCCATGACGTTCATGCCACGACGCCGGAACACGTCCTCCAGTACGGCGGCCGCATCGGGGTCCTCCCCGGGCAGCACCCGGTCCCGGGACGACACGAGCGTCACCTTGGACCCGAGCGCCTGATAGGCCCCGGCGAACTCGGCACCGGTCACACCCGACCCGACCACGATGAGCTCTTCCGGCAACTCGGTGAGGTCGTAGACCTGGGTCCAGTTGAGGATCCGCTCCCCGTCGGGCTGAGCGTCGGGCACCTCACGGGGATGCCCGCCGGTGGCGATAAGCACCGCATCCGCGACGAGCGTCTCCTCACTCCCGTCCGCAGCCCGCACCACAACCTTGCGCGACCCGTCGAGAGCCTGCATGCCCTCCAGCCGCCCGCGCCCCCGCATGACCCGGGCACCGGCCCGCGTCACGGACGCCGTGATGTCATGCGACTGAGCAAGCGCGAGCCGCTTGACACGCCGATTGACCTTCCCCAGGTCGACCCCCACCACCCGGGCGGCCTGCTCCAGGGGCGGGGTGTCATCGGCGACGATGATCCCCAGCTCTTCATACGACGAATCAAAGGTCGTCATGACCTCAGCCGTAGCGATAAGGGTCTTCGACGGCACGCAGTCGGTCAGCACCGACGCTCCGCCCAGACCGTCGCAGTCGACGACGGTCACCTCCGCGCCGAGCTGCGCGGCCACCAGCGCCGCCTCATAGCCGCCGGGTCCGCCACCGATGATCACGATCCGAGTCACGTACTCCATTGTCCCGCACGCTTCAAGGTGCTACCGCCCGGCCCCCACGAGAGCCACCCGTGAGACGGAAGTGACGGATGTTCGACCTGCCGTACCCTCTCTGCATGTCGCTCTACGCCGCCTACGCCGGCAATCTCGACGCGCGCCTGATGACCCGCCGTGCCCCGCACTCGCCGATGCGCGCCACGGGCTGGCTGAACGGCTGGCGGCTGACCTTCGGCGGCGAGCACATGGGCTGGGAGGGCGCCCTGGCCACGCTGGTCGAGGACCCCGTGTCCCAGGTCTTCGTGGCGCTCTACGACATCGCCCCGCACGACGAGGACTCGATGGACCGCTGGGAGGGCGTGGGCCTGGACATCTACCGCCGCACACGCATGCGGGTCCACACCCTGGAGGGCGAGGAACACGCCTGGACGTACGTCCTGAACGGCTACGAGGGCGGCCTGCCCTCGGCCCGCTACCTGGGCGAGCTGGCGGACGCGGCGGAATCGGCGGGCGCCCCGCACGACTACGTGATGGAACTACGCAAACGCCCCTGCTGAGGGAATCCTTCGTTGGAAACGACAAGACAACGATCCCCCTCCCGTTGGCTCTGTCATCTACGCGCGTAGGCCCGAACCGGCTAGGCTCACCCGCGTGAACGCATCTCTTCTTCCGGACGACATCCAGGGCGACCCCCACGCGGCCGCCGACGCCGCCGCAGCACGCCTGCGCGAACTGACCGGCGCCGAGACCCACGACGTCGCCCTCGTGATGGGCTCCGGCTGGGCACCGGCCGTCGACGCCCTGGGCGCCCCCGACGCCGAGCTCCAGGTCACCGACCTGCCCGGCTTCCCGCCCCCGGCGGTCGAGGGGCACGGCGGCAAGATCCGCTCGTACACGATCGGCGAGAAGCGGGCCCTGGTCTTCCTCGGCCGCACGCACTACTACGAGGGCCGCGGGGTGGCCGCGGTCGCCCACGGCGTCCGCACCGCCGTCGCCGCCGGCAGCAAGACGATCGTCCTCACCAACGGCTGCGGGGGGCTCCGCGAGAGCATGCGCCCCGGCCAGCCGGTCCTGATCAGCGACCACATCAACCTCACGGCCACCTCCCCCATCATCGGCGCGAACTTCGTCGACCTCACCGACCTCTACTCCCCGCGCCTGCGCGCCCTCTGCAAGGAGATCGACCCCACCCTGGAAGAAGGCGTCTACGCCCAGTTCACAGGCCCCCACTACGAAACTCCGGCCGAGATCCGCATGGCCCGCGTCATCGGAGCGGACCTGGTGGGCATGTCGACAGTCCTGGAAGCGATCGCTGCGCGCGAGGCAGGCGCGGAGGTCCTGGGCATCTCCCTGGTCACGAACCTCGCGGCCGGAATGACAGGCGAGCCCCTGAACCACGAGGAGGTCCTCCAGGCGGGCCGTGATTCGGCAACGCGGATGGGTTCCTTGCTGACGCAGGTTCTGGGCAGGCTTTAGATCGCGATACGGGGTGCCGAGTTCGGTGGAATGGCGGGTACGGCCCGGTGGGGGCTGGTCGCGCAGTTCCCCGCGCCCCTAAAAGCACTCACCTGCACCCGCGTACGGCGGTGAGGGGACGGGGGCGGGGGGTGTCCGCCCGCAG
>NZ_JBEYVC010000226.1:0-15899 GCF_040643855.1 Streptomyces sp. NPDC047072
GCCGTGGAACAGGTCTTCGCGAAGGCGGTACCGGCGGTCCGCGACCGGCTGGGCCTCGCCCCGGTGGGCACGGCGGCGGCCCTGCGCTCCCGCGACCGGCGGCGCTGGCCGGTGCTGCACGGCTTCAGCCCGCGCGTGGTCGCGCGCCCCCGTGACTGGCGGCCCGGCCTCGACGTGGCGGGCTACTGGTGGCCGTACGACGATGACGAGCCGCTGCCGCGACCGCTGACGGAGTTCCTGGACGCGGGACCGGCCCCGGTGTTCGTGGGTCTGGGCAGCGCGACCGTGCCCGATCCGGAGCGGATCAGCGCGGAGATCGTGCGGGCGTTGCGCCGGGCCGGGTTGCGCGGGGTGATCCAGCGGGGCTGGGCCGGGCTGGCGGCGGACGGCGAGGACATGCTGACCGTCGACGAGGTGCCGCACGCGCTGCTCTTCCCGCACATGGCGGCGGTCGTCCACCACTGCGGCGCGGGCACGACGGCCGCGGGACTGCGGGCCGGGGTCCCGGCGGTGCCGGTCCCGATCCAGTTCGACGAGAACTTCTGGGCTGCGCGACTGGTGGCACTGGGCGTCGCGCCACACGCGGTGCCCCTGCGCCGGTTGACCGCGAACACGCTCGCTTCGGCGCTGGTACGGGTCACTCGGGACGCCGGCTTCGGGGAGCGGGCGCGGGTGCTGGGGGCGCGGATCAGGGAGGAGGACGGGGTGGGGCCGGTGCTGGAGGCGGTGGAACGGCTCAAGGGGTAGGGCGATCTGCGGGGTACCGGGCGAAAATCTCCTGGCTGTCGGGGGTGAAGGTCCACTGCCGCAGAGCCCGCCGCAGCTCGGGCTCGGTCAGCCACCCGTGCCAGGCCACCTCTGCCGGGTCTGGGACGACCGTCTCCGTGAGCACGGCATCGCACACCCCGAGCCAGTGCGGGCTGAGCCCACTCCGGTTGAGGAACGTGAAGCGAAGGCACACGGGAGCCCGAACCCCCAGCTCCTCGCTGACCTCCCGGGCGGCCGCCTGCTCATAGGACTCTCCGACTCCCGCGGCGCCGCCGACACCGAGTTCGTAGTGCCCCGGGAAACGGGACAGGTGCTCGGCACGCCGATGGACGAGAAAGCGACCTCGCCCGTCGCGGCACACCACCACGCCGACCCGGTGCAGCCAGCCCTCCCGGACGGCCTCCCTGCGACCGACCACTCCGAGCACCCGGTCCTGGGCATCGACGCGTTCCACGAGTTCGTCCACGACACCCACGGTCCCAGACGCCACTGACATCAGGCCTCAGGGCGCCGGGGCGGTCCACCCCGGCGGCTGCAGGATGCCCAGCAGCATCCGGACCAGTTCCTCCACGACCTCGTCCAGCGTCGCGTCCACCCAGCCCGCGTTCCAGTCGTGCAGGAGTCCGTTGACGCTGCCGATGAACGCGGCCGCGGCGAGGCGGAAGTCCCGGGGCGCGGCCTCTCCGCGGGCCACCGCCCGCTTCGCCTCGGCGCACACCAGGTCGACCCAGTCGGCCCGGCGGGCCAGGCGCTGTTCCTCAAGGCGTGGGCTGACGCCGATGATCTCGACGAAGGTGATGCGCACCCGGCGCGGATCGGACGTGACGTTCGCGGCGTACGCGCGGAAGATCCCGGCGGCGCGCTCGGCCAGCGGCAGCCGGTCCGTCTCGGCCACCGCGGTCAGGACGGCCGCCGTGGCCCAGTCGTTGACCTGGAGGTGGAGGGCGGCCAGTACGTCCTCCAGGGTGTGGAACTCCTCGTAGAACTGGCGCGTGGACAGTCCCGCGGCCTCGCTGAGGGCCGCCACGGTCGTCGCGCGGTAACCGGGCGTGTCGCCGAAGAGCTGGAGCGCCGCGTCCAGGAAGCGCCGGCGCCGTTCGGCCTGCCGCTCCTCGGCGGTCTTGCCGCCGTAACGACCGGTCGGGGCCCTGAGCCTGCCCGTCACCGCACCTCCCACGTGTGCCGGAGCGTCCGGCCTCCCGTATGACGCCCAATTTTGTCGTGTACGCAGTCTTGTGGAGAAGGGCGCCCCTTCCTTACTTTGCAGTAAGTTCACTCTGAATGCACACATGTTCAGTTTTGCCAGTTTGGCATGCCCCCGTCATGAGCCGCCCAGAGGGAGAGCAGTCATGCCCGCTTTCAGACCCCGGCACCTCGGTGCCCTCGCCGCAGCCGTCGCCCTGACCGTCACCGGCCCCGCGACCGCCGCCTCCGCGGCGACGGACGCCGCCGCCCTGCGCGAGGTGCTGTTCGTCGGCAACAACTGGGACGGGACCGCCGACGTCCTCAAGTCCTCCGGCGACCTCGCCAAGATCGGCCGGATCAACGTCATCCCCGACAAGGACGCGCGGATGGCCGAGATCAACGCCGATCCGATCAAGTGGATCTACTTCATGGCGATCCGCAACAGCGTCGGCGAGGGCCACGACCAGTTCGTGGACGACATGTACTCCACGCCGGACGGCAAGTCCGTGGTCGTCTCCCGGCCGAGCTTCGCGGACGTGGTGTCCATCAACCTGAGCACGGGCGCCATCAACTGGCGTTTCCCGGTGTCGGGTTACCGCTCCGACCACATGGCGGTCTCCCCCGACGGCCTGCGGGTCGCGGTGTCGGCCTCGACCGCCAACACGGTGCACGTGCTGGACATCAACACCGGCAAGCAGCTCGGTTCGTTCGCCACCGGCGACAAGCCGCACGAGAACATCTTCACCAAGGACGGCAAGTACATCTACAACATGGCGATCGGCGACGTGAACACCGACTCCGACGCGCCCTGGCTGGACTGGACGAAGGGCGACCGGCACATCACGGTGGTGGACGCGACCACCTACAAGCAGGTCAAGATCATCGACATGCGCGACAAGCTGGACGCGATCGGGCTGACCGACTACTCCGACGCGGTCCGCCCGGCGGTCTTCTCGCCGGACGAGTCCAAGCTGTACTTCCAGGTGTCGTTCTTCAACGGCTTCTTCGAGTACGACATCGCCACGGACAGGATCACCCGGACCAAGACCCTCCCGAAGAACCCGGCGACCAGCGACGACCGCACCACGATGGTCAACGACTCGCGCCACCACGGCATTTCGATGAGCCCGGACGGCAGCAAGCTCTGCATCGCGGGCACGATGGACGACTACGCGACCGTCGTCAACCGCACCACCCTCCAGGAGGGCCCGCTCGTCACCGCCTCGAAGCCCTACTGGGCCACCGTCAGCGGCGACGGCAAGAGTTGCGTCATCTCGGAGAGCGGCGCCGACCAGGTCACCGCGATCGACTTCACGACCGGCCTCAAGACGGTGTCGGTACCGGTGGGCGACCACCCCCAGCGCGTACGGCTCGGCCACGTAGGCGCGGACTGGACGAGCCCGGCGTCCTGAACCCCCTCCGGAATACCCCTCTGACCGCTCCGCCCCTGTTCGCCGGGCGGAGCGGTCAGTCGTCGCGGAGTCGTTGAAGGATGCAGGGGAAGTCACCGCTGTCGAGCAGACCGGTGATCACCTGGGTCATGTTGTCGACACCGGGGTCCCGGACGATCAGTCCGTCGGAACACCAGAAGTAGCGGCCGTCCAGGTCTTCGCCCGTGCGCTCCCCCTTCTCCATCAGGCGCTGGACTTCGGCCAGCGTGAACACGGTCGCGCTCCAGCGGGACCCGTCCGCCGTCAGTTGGACGAACACGTCCACATTGCAGACGTCGTCCAGTTCCTCGTCCGCATCGGGCAGGAACGACGCCACGAACCGGCCGGTCCGGACGCGGTACCAGGGGCCGTCCCAACTTCCCTCAACAACACCGGCGTTGACCACCCGGCGAGTATGCCGACCCGCCTCGGCACACTCAACCGAGTTCTTCCGCGGGCCAGTTCCGCGGTCAGCCGATCTTCGACGCCACCCAGGACGACAGTTCGGACTTGGCCGCGTTGAGGAGGGTCGTGGAGGGGGAGGTCGCTCCGTTGGTCACCAGGGCGTAGTGCAGGACACCGGAGTCGGAGTCGGTCAGGAGGAGGCGGCGGCTGCCCGTGCCGCCGGGTTCGAGGGCCGCGCCGATCGGGGTGGACGAGGTGTACGCCGGAGGGCCGTAGACCGTGCCGAGGTCGGAGACCACCGTGGTGGAAGCCGTCGGGAAGGAGGCGGGGAGGTGGAGTTCGGTGGGGGCCGATCCGCTTCCGGACCGCCACACCAGGACCGAGTACTGACCGGAACCGACCAGCGAGGACACATTGGGCAGGCTGCTCGGCACCGGGTTCCACGTCAGGGTCGTGGAACCGTCCCGGGAGCGGTCCTCGTAGGTGAAGGCGACCGTGGAGCCGGAGGTCGCGCTCGGGTAGATCCGGTCCAGGAGCCGGGCGTCCTGGCGCAGCACGGCCGTACCGGAGTCGTCGAGCTTGACCGCCGACAGGTCCTCGTCGTTCCAGGCGTCACCGGTGGTCATCACCTTGTCGGGGTTGTCGTTCATCAGCTCGTGGTGGCGGCCGTTGTAGATGTCCCACTGCCACTGGCTGCCGGAGAGGACCGGGCCCGAAGAGGCGGGCGTGGACCACCAGTTGGCGCCCTTCACCCGGGAGTCGAGAGCCTGGTACATCGCCTTGAGGACGGTCGGCGCCTTGCCCGCGGTGCTGCCGTTCAGGGGGTGGCCGAACTCGCTGACGATCGCCGTCGTCCCGAGCGCCGACGCGCGGTCGCGGACCGTGCCGAAGTCGGTGACGTACTGCCCGTCCGAGGCGTTGCCCCACATCAGGATGCCGGAAATGGCCTTCTGGTCGTAGAAGTGGGTGTTGAAGACGTACCGGGAGCCGATCGTGCCCGCGTCGAGGAGGCCGCCCTCCTCGTTGCTGACGTTGCCGTTCCAGAAGAGGTTGGGCTCGACCATGGCGGGCTTGTCGCTCCACCCGGCCGCGTCCATCCGGGCCCGGAACTTCACGTAGAAGGGCCACAGCACGTTCTGTTCCCAACTGCGGCTGGCCTGACCGGAGTCGTAGGTGCCGGCGTAGGGCTCGTTGTAGGGGTCGAAGCCCACGACACCGGCGAACTCCGCGGCACTGAGGTTCGCCTTGATGTACGCCATGGTCTTCTGGGCGGTGGCCAGGAAGTAGTCCTGGAGGCCGTAGTTGTTGTGCCAGAAGTCGTACTGACCGGCCTTCACCGCGCCGTTCTGCGTGATGTTCTGGCCCCACATGATGCAGATGCCGCAGGACTCGGCGGGGTAGTTGCCGAGCGCGACCGCCCACGCGGGGGCACCGTCGCCCGTGTACCAGCTGCCGGAGTTGAACAGCCAGCGCGAGTAGAGGTCCTGGTGGAAGTCGGGGTAGACCCGGATGCCCGCGTCGAGGAACGCCTGCATCTGGGCGGTGGCGCCCGCCAGATACGCGGTGTCGACCTGGCCCTTCACCGGTTCCGCGTAGGCCCAGGAGAGCAGGAAGCGGACGGCGTTGCCGCCGCCCAGGGCTCTCAGCGCGGTCGCGGACTTCTTGGCGTCGGCGACCGAGGCGAAGGGGAGGCCCTTGTTCTCGGCGAGTTTGGTCTCGCCGGAGACGTTGTAGCCGCGCAGCACGACCTCGCGGCCATTGGCGTCGACGAAGCGGCCGTTCGCCACGGTGAGGGCGGTGCCGTCGAAGGACAGGGAGTCGGCGATGGTGGCGGCGGAGGCGGACGGGGTGCCCGCGACCGTCAGGAATCCGCAGAGGACAACCAGAACAACGAGCAGACGCGCACGTATATTCGGCATGTCCATAACAGTCGGACTCATCCGGCACACCGTCAACACTTATGACTGATGAGTAAGTTTCAGCTTTTTCGGGTAGGGGTCGCCCGATGCGGTACCGGACCGTGGGTGACCGCCGCACAGCGCCCGAAGGAACTCTCCAACTCGCCCTCCCCCCGGGTGAGTCCGGGCAGCCGCTGCTCCAGCCCGTGCACCTCGGCCGCCGGTACGTCACCCTCCACCAGGCAGGTCTCGCCACGGGTCTCGACACTCTCCGGTACGGCCCGCAGCGCGGCCAGCACCGGCAGCAGCGCCCCGAGGGTGTCGGCCGGGGCCTCGATACGGAACCGGTGCAGGGGCTCGTACACCTGGGTCCCCGCCCGCCGCAGTGCCTCGCCGAGCACCAGCGGGGTCAGACCGCGGAAGTCGGCGCCGGTGCTGGACATGCTCTTGTTGAACCCCTGGTGGGCGTGGCTCTGCCGGGGCGAGTAGCCGGAGTGGGTCATGGTGACCGTGCAGTCGGTGACCTTCCATCCGCACAGCCCGCCCTGCCCGAGACTCTCCCGAACGGTGTCCTCGACCGCTTTGAAGAAGGCGTACGGCATCCCGCCCAGCTCCACCTCAAGGCGGAACCCCACGCCTGAGCCGACCGGAGCCGGGTCCACACGCAGGCCGACGGTGGCGAGGTACGGGTTGCCGTTCTGCTTGTTGAACTCGACCGCCGACCCGGTGCCGACCGGCCGCTCGATGCACAGCGGAGTGGTCTCGCGGAAGGTGACGTCGAGCCCGAACTCCTCGGCGAGGGTGGCCTGGATGACCTCCTTCTGCACCTCGCCGTAGAGGGAGACGGAGGTCTCCTGCCGGGTCTCGTCGTGACGCAGGTCGATCAGCGGGTCCTGCTCGGCGAGTTGGGTGAGGGCCAGATGGAGGGACCGGCTGTCGGTACCGGCGCCCGGGACGACGACGGTCTCCAGGGAGGGCGGGGCGAAGAAGTGGGCGTCCGCCTTGCGGGGTTCGCCGAGGGCGTCGCCGATCCTGATGTCGGTCAGGCCCCAGAGCCGGGCGATCCGACCGGCGGTGACCGCGTCCTGCCGGGTGTCCGTGCCGTCGTCGAAGACGCTGACGGCGGTGATACGGCCGTCGGCGCGCGCCTCTCCGAAGGGGATCCGGTCGCGGGTGCGGAGCGTGCCGGAGAAGAGACGCGCGTACGCGATCTTCTCCCCCGCCGGTCCGCGCTCGACCTTGAACACCGTGCCGGAGAGCGGGCCTTCGGGGTCACCGTCGGCGGCGGGCAGCAACTCCTCGATACCGGTGACGAGTTCGGCGACGCCCGCGCCGGTGACCGCCGAGCCGAAGTACACGGGGTGCACCAGGGCCTGCCGGGTCTGCTCGGCGAGGGCCCTGTTCAGCAGCTCCGCACCGACCCGTCCCTCGACATAGGCCGACAGCAGCTCGTCGTCGTGGTCCGCGAGAACCTCGTAGGCGAAGGGCCCGGGCACGAAGCCGGCTTCGCGGGTGCCGAGTCCGACCGGCGCGCCCATGGGGACGAGGGCGGGCGTGAGCCGCTCGGCCATCGCGCGCAGGAGTTCCTCGCCGCGCGCACCGCGCCGGTCGATCTTGTTGACGAAGATCAGCGTGGGGATGCGCAGCCGCTGGAGGGTCCGCATCAGGACGCGGGTCCGGGCCTGCACGCCCTCGACGGCCGAGACGACCAGGACGGCGCCGTCCAGGACGCCGAGCACGCGCTCGACCTCGGCGATGAAGTCGGGGTGGCCGGGGGTGTCGATGAGGTTGACGGTGACGTCGTCGACCGTGAAGGAGACGACGGCCGACTTGATGGTGATCCCCCGCCTGCGCTCCAGGGCGAGGCTGTCGGTCCGCGTGCTGCCGTCGTCGACGCTGCCGATCTCGTCGATGACGCCGACCGAGTGGAGGAGCCGCTCGGTCAGGCTGGTCTTACCGGCGTCGACATGGGCGAGGATCCCGAGGTTGAGCAGGTGCACGAAGCGTCATGTCCTTTGAGAAGAGGGAGTTTCCTTCCGGGAGGGACATGGGCGCAGTGCGCATCGGTGCTCCTGGTTCGTGCGACGGACGAGACCTCCGAAGTCCAGCAGGTGCGAGCCCGCGGCGGCAACGGATTAACGCTCAACCAATGCCGTCACGACCCTCGCCGCGTCCCCGGAGCGGTCCTAGAGTGACGCCCATCACGTCCCGTGGTCCTGGGAGGGCACATGACCCGTATCTCGGTGAAGGTGGACGGCACGGTGTACCAGGACGAGGTGGAACCCCGTCTGCTGCTGATCCACTACCTGCGTGACCGGCTGGGACTGACCGGCACCCCGATCGGCTGCGACACCTCCAACTGCGGGGCCTGCACGGTCGATCTCGACGGCCGCAGCGTCAAGAGCTGCTCGGTGCTGGCCGTCCAGGCGGACGGGAGCGAAGTGACCACCGTCGAGGGGCTCGCCCGGGACGGGGAGTGGACGGGTCTCCAGCGCGCCTTCCACGAGCGGCACGCGCTCCAGTGCGGCTACTGCACCCCCGGCATGCTGATGGCGGCCCGCGACCTCCTGCGCGAGAACCCGCACCCGACCCCGGACGAGGTGCGCCACGCCCTGGAGGGCAACCTCTGCCGCTGCACGGGCTACCAGAACATCGTGCGGGCCGTGGTCGCGGCCTCCGAGGAGGGGGTGACGGCATGACCGAGGTCGGAACGGCCCGTCCCCGCAAGGAGGATGCCCGTCTCCTCACCGGCCAGACGCGCTGGACGGACAACATCGGTGTCACCGGCCTGCTGCACCTGGCGATCCTGCGCAGCCCGATGGCGCACGCCCGCGTCGACCGCGTGGACGTCTCCCCCGCGCTCCAACGGCCGGGCGTGGTGGCCGCGTTCAGCGGCGCCGATCTCGCGGAGGGGATGGGATCGCTGCCCTGCGCCTGGCCGGTGACCGAGGACATCGTCCTGCCCGACCACCCGCCGATCGCGGTCGACGAGGTGCGCTACGCGGGCGATCCGGTGGCGGTCGTGGTGGCCCGCGACCGGTACGCGGCCGCCGACGCGCTGGAGGCGATCGAGGTCGACTACACGCCCTTGCCGCCGGTCCTGGACCTCGAAGAAGCGCTGTCCGAGGACGAGGGCACCCCTCTCGTCCACTCCGACAAGGGCACCAACCGCTGCTACGACTGGCCGCTGCGCACCGGCGAGGACTTCGAGACGGTACGGCGGCGCGCCGACGTCACCCTCAAACGCCGGTACCACCAGCAGCGGTTGATCCCCAACGCGATGGAGCCCCGTGCGGTCGTCGTCACCCCGATCGCCGCCTCCGACGAGTACACGCTGTACTCCTCCACCCAGATCCCGCACATCCTGCGCATCATGCTCGCGCTCGTCACCGGCGTTCCCGAGCACAACCTGCGGGTGGTCGCACCCGACGTCGGCGGCGGCTTCGGCTCCAAGCTCCAGGTGTACGGCGAGGAGGCGATCGCCCTCGCGGTCGCGCGCCGGACCGGACGTCCCGTGAAGTGGACCGAGTCCCGCTCCGAGGGCTACCTCGCGACCCACCACGGCCGGGGCATGATCCAGGACATCGAGGTCGCGGCGACCCGGGACGGTCAACTCCTGGGCCTCAAGGTCGACTTGCTCGTCGACATGGGCGCCTATCTGATGCTGGTCACCCCGGGCATCCCGATCCTGGGCGCCTTCATGTACCCGGGCATCTACAAGATGGACTCCTACGAGTTCACCTGCACCGGCGTCTTCACGACCAGGACGCCCACCGACGCCTATCGCGGTGCCGGGCGCCCGGAGGCGACGTACGCCATCGAACGGATCCTGGACGACCTCGCCGTCGAACTCGGCCTGGATCCGGTGGAGTTGCGGCGCCGGAACTGGATCCGGCACGAGGAGTTCCCGTACACCTCGATCGCCGGACTGACCTACGACAGCGGCGACTACGAGGCGGCCACCGAGAAGGCACTCACGCTCTTCGGGTACGACGACCTGCGCGCCGAGCAGCAGAAGCGCACCGAGCGCGGGGACACCGTACGGCTGGGGATCGGGGTGTCGACATACACCGAGATGTGCGGCCTCGCGCCGAGCCGGGTGCTGAGAGATCTGCGGTACTCGGCCGGGGGTTGGGAGGCGGCGAGCGTGCGGATGCTGCCGACCGGGAAGGTCGAGGTGGTCACCGGGTCCAGTCCGCACGGCCAGGGGCATGTGACCTGCTGGAGCCAGATCGCGGCCGACGCGCTCGGGGTGCCCTTCGAGGACGTCCAAGTGGTGCACGGGGACACCAAGGCTGCGCCGCAGGGCATGGACACCTACGGTTCGCGGTCGCTGGTGGTCGGCGGGACGGCCGTGCACAACGCGGCCCTCAAAGTGGTCGACAAGGCGCGGAAGGTGGCCGCGCATCTGCTCGAAGCCAGCGAGCAGGACCTGGAGTTCACGGCCGGCGTCTTCTCCGTGAAGGGTTCGCCGGACGCGCGGAAGACGATCCAGGAGATCGCCTTCGAGACGTTCACCTCGCACGACCTGCCCGACGGCGTCGAACCCACCATCAACGCCGAGCAGTTGACCGACCCGGACAACTTCTCCTACCCGCACGGCACCCACCTGTGCGCGGTGGAGGTCGACACGGAGACCGGGCGGACGCGGATCCGGTCGTACGTCTGTGTCGACGACGTCGGCAAGGTGATCAACCCGATGATCGTCGAGGGCCAGGTGCACGGCGGGCTCGCGCAGGGCATCGCGCAGGCCCTGTACGAGGAGGCGGTCTACGACGACGAGGGCAACCTGGTCTCGGGCACGATGGCCGACTACCTCGTCCCCTCGGCGGCGGACCTGCCCGACTTCGTCACCGACCGCACGGAGACCCCGGCGACCTCGAATCCCTTGGGCGTCAAGGGAGTTGGCGAGGCCGGCACCATCGCCTCGACACCGGCTGTCGTGGGGGCGATCGTGGACGCGCTGCGGCCGCTGGGCGTGCGGGACGTCCGGATGCCCTGTACGCCCGAGCGGGTCTGGCAGGCCCTGAAGGAGGCGTCGGCATGATTCCCCCGGCCTTCGAGTACATGCGCGCGGGCAGCGTCGAGGAGGCGGTGCGGGCGCTCGCCGGAGCGGGCGAGGACGCCAGGGTGCTGGCCGGCGGGCAGAGCCTGCTGCCGCTGCTCAGGCTGCGGCTGGCCTTCCCCGAACTCGTCGTGGACGTCGGCCGCATCCCCGAACTGAGCGGGGTGCGCGAGGAGGGCGACACGCTCGTCGTGGGCGCGCTGACCACCCACCACGACGTGGTCCACGACCCGCTCGTCCGCCGGCACGCGGGACTGCTGGCGGCCGCCACGGCCACGGTCGCGGACCCCGCCGTACGGCACCGGGGCACCCTCGGCGGTTCCCTCGCGCACGCCGACCCGGCCGGTGACCTGCCCGCGGTCGTGCTGGCGCTGGACGCCGATTTGGTCGCCGTAGGACCTCGGGGCCAACGGTCCATCCCCGCGCGGGAGTTCTTCGTCGACTACCTCCAGTCGGCGCTGGAGCCGGACGAACTCCTGGTGGAGATCCGGGTGCCGAAGGCGGACGGCTGGGGCTTCCACTACGAGAAGTTCCACCGGACCGCGCAGGCCTGGCCGATCGTCGGGGTGGCCGCGCTGGTGCGGCGCGACGACGGGCACATCGCGGAGGCACGGGTCGGTCTCGCCAACATGGGATCGACTCCCTTGCGGGCCACGGCCACCGAGGAGGCGCTGGCGGGCAGCGGTGACGCGCAGTCGGTCGCGCGGGCCGCCGAGTCGGCGGCCATCGGCACCCAGCCCTCGCAGGACCTGTCCGGTTCGCCGGAGTACCGGGCGCATCTGGCACGGGTGTTGACCAGGCGGGCCGTGCTGGCCGCGGCGGGGATGGGGTGAGGCCGATCGCCGAGTTCAAGGGCCCGATCGTCGAGTTCACGGGCCCGGAGGAGGTACGGGCCGGCCTGGAGGAGACGGGGTATCTCGTCGACGACGGGCTGGCCGTCGCCTGCTTCCTGGCCCTGAGGCTGCACCGGCCGCTGTTCTGCGAGGGCGACGCGGGCGTCGGCAAGACCGCGCTCGCCGGCGCCCTCGCCGAGGCGCTCGGCGCGCCGCTGATCCGGCTCCAGTGCCACGAGGGGATCGACGCGGCGCAGGCGCTGTACGACTGGGACTTCCCCCGTCAGCTGCTGCATCTGCGGGCCGCGGAGGCGGCGGGGGCGGTGGACGCCTCGCAGTTGGAGAGCGAGTTGTACGACCGGCGGTTCCTGGTCGCGCGGCCGTTGCTCCGGGCATTGGAGACCTCGCCGTCGGTGCTGCTGGTCGACGAGATCGACCGGGCCGACGACGAGTTCGAGGCGTTCCTTCTGGAGCTGCTGTCGGAATTCTCGGTCACGGTCCCGGAGTTGGGGACGCTGCGGGCCGAGGTACCGCCGGTGGTCGTCCTGACCTCCAACCGCACGCGGGAAGTTCACGACGCGCTGAAGAGGCGCTGTCTGTACCACTGGTTCGACCATCCCGGCTTCGCCCGCGAACTGGCCATCGTACGGCGGCGGTTGCCGGGGGTGTCGGCGCGGCTGGCTTCGCAAGTCACCGCGTTGGTGCAGGAGTTGCGCGGGCAGGACCTGGTGAAGCCACCGGGTGTCGCCGAGACGATCGACTGGGCAGAGGCGATGGACGCGCTCGGCGCGACCGAGGTGGACGCCGAGATTGCCGTGACCACGCTCGGGGCGGTCCTGAAGTACCGGGAGGACACGGAGCGGGCCCGGGCACTTGACTTCGCGGCGGTGCTGGCGGGGCGGGGGCCGTGAGCGGGGTGGGGGCCGAAGAACCGAGGGTGCTTCCCGACGCCGTGCTCCTCGGCTTCGCCCGTGCCCTGCGTGCCGCCGGTGTCGACGCGAGTGCCGAGCGGGTGCACTCCTTTCTGCGGGCCGTCGGTGAGCTGGATCCCGGGACGCGGTCGGATGTGTACTGGGCGGGACGGCTCACGCTGTGCGGGGACCGGGACGACCTGGAGCGCTACGACCGGGTGTTCGCCGCGTACTTCGGCTCCGGCGCACCGGCCCGGCGCTCACCCGCCCCCGCTCCCCCGCAGCGCCACCAGCTCGTCGTACGCAACGGTCCCTCATCCCGTACGACGGCCAGTGGCGCCGAAGACCCCCCGGCCCCGCCCGCCGCCGCGCTCGCCAGCTCCACGGAGGTCCTGCGCCACCGCGACATCGCCGACCTCGCCGCCACCGACCGCGCCCGCCTGCACCGGCTGCTCGCCGCGTTCGCGCTGCCCGGGGAGACTCGCCGCAGTGCCCGCCGCCATCCGGCGCGGTGCGGCTCGATCGACCCGCACCGGACGGTACGAGAGCTGCTGCGCCGGGGCGGCGAACCCGCGCGGCTACGGCGGCACGCCCGAACCGAGCGCCCGCGCCGGGTCGTGCTCCTCGTGGACATCAGCGGCTCGATGGCCCCGTACGCCGACGCACTCCTGCGCTTCGCGCACGCGGCCGCGCTGTCGCGAACGGACAGGGTGCCGCGGACCGCCCGTGCGGCCGGATCGCCACACCCCGCGATCGAACCCGCACCCACACGATCCGCCCGCCCCACCCCGCTCCCCCGGACGACCACCCGCGCCGCCCCCACCGAGGTCTTCACCATCGGGACCCGTCTCACCCGTGTCACCCGCGAGCTCTCGCACCGGGACCCGGACCTCGCGATGGCCGCTCTCGTCGACGCCGTGCCCGACTGGCGTGGGGGTACTCGGCTGGGTGAGCTGCTGCGGGTGTTCCTCGACCGGTGGGGGCAGCGGGGCATGGCGCGCGGCGCGGTCGTCGTGGTGCTGTCGGACGGGTGGGAGCGTGGCGATCCGGAGCTGCTCGGTGCCCAGATGCGACGCTTGCACCGCCTCGCGCACCGGGTGATCTGGGCCAATCCGCGCAAGGCGCGCCCCGGTTACGCCCCCTCGGCGGCCGGGATGGCGGCGGCGCTGCCGAGTGTGGACGCGTTCGTCGAAGGGCACAGCCTGGCCGCGCTGGAGAGGCTGGCGGCGGTCGTGAGAGGAGCGGATCGTGCGTGAGATTCTCCCGGCGCTCAGAGCCTGGTACACGGCCGGGGAGCCGTTCGGCCTGGCCACGGTCGTCGGCGTGAGCCGCAGCGCACCGCGCGGTCCGGGGGCGTCGATGGCGGTGGGGCCGGACGACGAGGTCGTCGGGAGTGTGTCGGGCGGCTGCGTCGAAGGTGCCGTGTTCGAGCTGGCGCGGGAGGTGGCGGCGAGCGGTGAGGCCCGCCTGGAGACCTTCGGATACAGCGACGAGGACGCCTTCGCGGTCGGACTGACCTGCGGCGGGGAGATCACCCTGCTGGTGCGGCCCGTCTCCCCGGAGACCGATCCCGCCTTCGCCGAGGTCGCGGACTCGGTCGCCGCGGGCCGCCCGGTCACCGTCGCGACCGTCACCGACGGCCCGGCGGCGCTGGGCGCCACGCTCGCCGTGTGGCCCGACCGGGTCGCCGGCACCCTCGGCACCACCGGCCTGGACGTGGCGGTGACCGCCGACGCGCGCGGTGAACTCGCCCTCGGGGCAACGGGCTTGCGGCATTACGGCCCGCGCGGCGAGCGCCGTGAGGACGCGGTCACCGTCTTCCTGCACTCCTTCGCCCCGCCGCCCCGCATGCTGGTCTTCGGCGCGATCGACTACGCGGCCGCGGTCGCCCGTATCGGCGCCTTCCTCGGCTACCGGGTCACCGTGTGCGACGCCCGCCCGGTCTTCGCCACCCCGAAACGCTTCCCGGCGGGCGTCGAGGTGGTCGTGGACTGGCCGCACCGCTATCTGCGGGGCACCGACACCGACGACCGCACGGTGATCTGCGTGCTGACCCACGACCCCAAGTTCGACGTCCCGCTCCTGGAGGAGGCGCTGCGCCGGCCCGCCGAGTACATCGGGGCGATGGGCAGCCGCCGTACCCACGACGAGCGCATGAAACGGCTGTCCGAGGCCGGTCTCACCGAGGGCGAGCTGTCCCGGCTGCGCTCCCCGGTCGGACTCGACCTCGGGGCCCGCACGCCCGAGGAGGTTGCCGTGTCCGTGGCCGCCGAGATCGTCGCGCTGCGCTGGGGCGGCAGCGGTGCCCCGCTGGCGGTGACGGGCGGGGCGATCCATCCGGAGGGAGCGTGAGGGAGGAACCATGGAGCTGCACCACGAATTCACCGTCCCCGTGCCCGTCGAGGAGGCCTGGCGGGCGCTCCTCGACATCGAACGGATCGCGCCCTGCATGCCCGGGGCGAGTGTCGAGGACTACGACGGCAAGACCGTGACCGGATCGGTGAAGGTCAAGGTCGGGCCGATCACGGTCACCTACAAGGGCACCGCCGTCTTCGAGGAGCAGGACGAGACCGCGCACCGCATGGTGCTGATCGCCAGTGGCCGGGAGACCCGCGGCCAGGGCACCGCCCGGGCCACCGTCACCGGCACGCTGACCTCGCGGGACGGCGGTACGGCCGTCTCGGTGCGCACCGATCTGACGGTGACCGGGCGGCCCGCGCAGTTCGGGCGGGGCGTGATGGCGGAGGTGGGCGACCGGCTGATCGGGCAGTTCGCCGGGTGCCTGGCGGAGAAGCTGGTGGAGCGGGAACCACCCGCGCAGGAGCCCCGGCCGACCGAGGACACCCAGGCCGTCGATGACGAACCCCTCGATCTGCTCCGGGTGATCGGCGTACCGATCGCCAAACGGGCCGCAGTCTCTCTGGCAGCCACCGGCGCCGTCGTGCTCGCGGCGGTCCGGATACGACGATGGCGGCGCCGGCGGGTGTGAGCCCCCCTGCCCCGTCCGGATCCGCGCGGCTCAGCCGTCACCGGTGGGCAGGAGGAACACGGCCAGCACCGCCGCGGCCGCATAGAGACCCGCCGACCCGATCGCGACGGCATGGAACCCCCGTACGAAACGCGCCTGGTCGCCCGGTTGTCCGGCGACCGCGCCCGCCACCGCGATCCCGATCGCGCCGCCCGTCTGCCGGGCCGTGTTGTTGACGGCGGAGGCGAGCCCCGCACGCTCGGCAGGGACCGCGGCGACGGCCGCCGCGACGACGGCGGGGGTCAGCAGTCCGACGCCGACGCCCCACAGCAGGAACGCCGGCAGCAGGACACCGTAGGCGGGACGGGCGTCGGTCCGGGTCAAGCAGAAACGGTAGCGACCGTGACTCTAATTGACGAGAGCGTGATTGAAGATG
>NZ_JBEYVC010000227.1:0-15895 GCF_040643855.1 Streptomyces sp. NPDC047072
GTTCCAGGTCGAGGGCATGGCCACGGCGATCCCCTTCCACCGCGCGGTCGTCAAGGACCCGGCGTTCGCACCGGAGTTGACCGGCTCCAGCGACGCGTCGGCCCCGGCGGACACCGGGTCGGTGCCGGCCACGGCCGGCGGCCGGGAGGCGTACGCGTCCCAGGAATCCCGGGGAGGCGAGCGGTGAACGAGATGATCGGCGCCCTGTACGACGGGGAGCGACGGCTGGCGCAGCAACTCCTGGCCGTCGCCGAGCGCCACGCCGAGGAGCACGAGGTGCACCACGTCGCCCGGGACCTCGCCGCCTGGTCGCGCGAGCACGCCGAGCGGCTGGTGGCGGCCGCCGCCGAGCGGGACGTACGGCTCGACGGCGCACCGGGGATCGGCATCCGCGTCGACCTCACCGACGCCGGACCGCCCCTGTTGCGCGACCTGTGCGCCCTGCATCTGGTCGCCACGCAGAACTCCCTGTGCTGGGAGATGCTCGCGCAGGCCGCTCGGGCAGCCCGGGACGAAGGGCTGCTGAGCCTGGCCTCGGCATGCCATCCGCAGACGCTGCGGCAGCTGCGCTGGACCAACACCCTGATCAAACAACTGTCCCCGCAGGAACTCGTGAGCCGGAGGTAGGACGATGGGACACGGCGGAAACGTCATCGACGAGCTGGTGACCGATCACCGGGAGGTCGAGGAACTCTTCGGGAAGATCGAGGCGCTGCCGTCCGGCGAGAAGAACCGGAAGCTGTACGCCGACCAGGCCACCATGGAGCTGGTGCGGCACTCGGTGGCCGAGGAGGAGTACCTGTACCCGGCGGTGCGGGAGTACCTGGTCAACGGGAACGCCATGGCGGACCGGGAGATCGAGGACCACTCCAAGGCCGAGCAGCTCATGAAGGACCTGGAGGGCTGCGAGGCGGACGACCCCGAGTTCGACCGGCTGGCGAGGGAGCTGATGAGCGAGGTGCGCTCGCACATCGCCGACGAGGAGCAGACCCTCTTCCCGCAACTGCGTGCCGCGTGCTCGGAGAAGGAGCTCAACGAGCTGGGCGAGAAAGTCCGCCGCGCCAAGAAAATGGCGCCGACCCGGCCCCACCCGTCCGCCCCGGACACACCCCCGGCCAACAAGTTCCTGGCCCCCGGCGCCGGCCTGGTCGACCGCCTGCGCGACGCGTTGAGCGGGCGCGGCAAGGAGGGATGACGTCGGCCGACCTGGCCGAAGCGGACCGGCCCGCAAGCGGCGGCCGACCTGACCGGCGCGGACCCGGCCCGCAGGCAAGCCCGCGGCCCCTGGTCAGCGCAGACCCGGCCCGCGATCCCCCGGCTCGGGCGTCAGGCGATCAGTGCCTGCCCCGGCCCCAGCCGGATCAGCAGCTCGCCCCGGTGGAGTGTGGCCACCGGGGCGAGCAGGTCCGGGTGGCGCAGCAGGGCCGCGGCGCGGCGGTCCGTGGCGTCCGGGTTCAGCAGGCGCCGGAACTCGCCCGGTGTGCCCGCCGCGTGCTCGCCGTGGGCGATGTCGGCGACGGCCAGGGCGGCGAGTTCGGGGTCGGTGAGCAGACAGGCCGCCCAGCTGGCGACGACCTCGTCCACCCAGGTGCGCCAGGCGTCCTCGTCGGCGTCCCACTCGGCGGAGCCGTCCGCGCCGGTGACCCAGTCGAGCCGGGCGGAGCCGCCCGGTCCCGCCATGCCCATGAGCGCCGCGTCCATCGAGGTCGGATAGCGCAGCCAGGCGGCGACGGTCACCGCCTGCCGGGCCTGCACCTCGCACAGCGCGGCGGCCAGGGCCCCGCCGGAGGCGGGGTAGGCACAGGTCATCCAGTGGGCGGTCGCCGCGATGACCGGGGAGAGATCTGCTTGCACTGCCGGGCCGCCCGAACTGCCGAGGTGAGAGGGGACTGCACAAAACGGTAGCCCGGGGCCCACCGCGGACGACATGCCTCCGACGCCCCCGAACCACGTGGCTTCGGCCACACCGCCCCCTTCTCTCACACCTCCAGCCAGAACCGGGTCCGCCGCAGCCACAGCTCCAGCAACGCCGAGTCACCCCGCGTCACGACTCCGGGCGCGGGACGCTCGTAGAGGAAGAGCAGCAGGTCCGTGACCGGCCCGCGCACGCTCACCGGCGCCCGGCCGGTCCCCCGCCGCCACCGCGGCCGTTCCCCGCCGAGGTCGACCAGCCACTGCCCCGCGCCGCCCGCGTCGAAGTGGATCGCCCGCCCGGGGCCCAGCAGCTCCGGTTCACCGGGCACGGGCGCGTACGCCTCGTCGACGGTGGAGAACTCCAGCCACTCCTCCACCCCGCCGATCGCCAGCATGTCCTCCACGGCGAACTCCGCGCCGGTCACCAGCGCCGCGTCGGCGCGGTGCAGGAGGGTCTCGTACGTCATCCGCCGCGCCCAGAACCCGGCGGACGGCTCGACGACCCGCTCGTCGGCCGGGGTCCACACCCGCAGGTCCGACCCGGCCGCCCGCAGGGTGGCCGCCAGCCGGGCCGCGCCCTCGGTGAGCCAGGCGCCGAGGGCGGAGTCGTCCAGGTCGGCGTACGCGTCCGGGTCGTTGACCGCGTCGTCGGCGGTGGGCCCGGTGGCCCCCGTGCGCACGATCTCCTCGGCCCAGCGGTGGTCGGCGCCCACGTGCCGCAGGAGGCGGCCGAGATCCCAGCCGGGGCAGGTGGGCACCGGGGCGGACAGGCCCGCGCCCTTGACGTGCCGGGCGAGCAGGTCGGTCTGGGCGACGATCGCGTCGCAGTGGTCGTCGAAGATCACGGGCGCCTCTTCCCCTCGCTGCATGATTCGTTATCCCCGCCACCTAATCTGACTGCTCCGGGAACAACCACTGGATATGGGGAGAGCCGCGGAATGCTGGTCGGGGCGGGGAGCAGACGGCGTCGGATGGCCGAAGTGGCGTTGCTGGCCGGTGTGTTGGCGGGCTGTTCGGGTGGCGCGGAAGAGGAGTCGAAGACCTCCACCGCTTCCAGCGCAGCGGATCAGAAGGTCGCGCAGAGCGGCGGCTCGATCGGCGCCGCGGGTTCCGCCTGCGAACTGCCCGTCACCTTCGACCTCGCCAAGAAGTGGACGGCGGAGTCCGTCGACACCCCGCTGCCGCAGGGCCTGGTCAGCCTGGCCTGCGAGATCGACGCCAAGCCCGCGGGCAACATCGGCTATCTGCGGATCTGGACCGGCAAGCCGGACGGCACCGACGCCCGTACCGTCCTGGAGTCCTTCCTCAGGGACGAGGACGGGGTGAGCAAGGAGAAGTACAGCGACTTCAAGACCGGCGGTCTGTCCGGCGTCGAGGTCGAGTACCTCTACGAGAGCGAGCTCCTGGACGAGAAGAAGACGGAGCACGCCCTCGCCGTGGTCACCCCGGCCGGTCCCGTCGTCGTGCACCTCGGCGGGCTCGACTCGGAGGAGCACGAGGAGATGCTCCCGGCGTACCGGCTCGCCAAGAGCACCCTGCGCACGGCCTGACGGGGTCAGGGAGTCGCGGTGCCGGTGTAGAAGGCGATCGTGGCGGCCGTCGTGGCCGTCACCGTCTTCTCCTCGGCGCCCGAGGCGGCGTAGGCCTCGCCCCAGGCGCTGCCCGAGAGGGTCGCGCACCGCTTGCCCTCGTCGGAGAGCTGCCACGCCACGCTCTCCTCCTGGGTCATGTGGCCGCCGGCGAGGTGCAGGGCGAGGCCGAGGGACATCAGGTCCCAGCCGACGCCGGTGGCTCCCGGGCCGAACTGCCCCCAGAACTCCTCCGGTACGACCGCCACGTGCTCCAGCTCGAAGACGGTCCGTTCCTCACCGTCGGGCGTGAGGCGGACCTCGACCTCGCTGAAACCGGGGTCCGGGCCCATCAGCCAGCTCACCCGCAGCCGCTCCGGCTCGACGCACTCGAGGATCTCGCCGCCCGCCTGGCCCTCCAGCTGGTAGCGGCCGCCCACCTTGAACTCGCCGCTGACCGGCAGGAACCAGCGGCCGATCCGCTCCGGTGAGGTCACCGCGTCCCACACGTCGGCGATGCCGGCGTCGTAGGTGCGCCGCATCAGGACGGTACGGGCCTCGCCCGCCGCGACCTGCCGGGTGCCGACCCGGCGGTGCAGCCGGTTGATCTGGTCGACGAAGTCATGCATCGCCGCTCCCTTCCTCTCTCAGCCTGCGCTCGCGCTTGCCGCGCGCGAGCTCTGTTCCGAGCGCGTCGAGCCGTTGGTCCCAGAAGCCCCGGAAGCGTTCCAGCCAGTCGTCCACCTCGCGCAGCGGGGCGGTCTCGACGGCGTACAGCCGCCGGGTGCCCTCGGCCCGCACGGAGGCGAAGCCGCTGTCCCGCAGGACCTTCAGATGCTGCGAGACGGCCGGCTGGGAGATCCCGAACTCGTCCCGGATCACGGCACTGACCTCGCCCGACGCCTGCTCACCGGCGGCGAGCAGTTCCAATATCCGGCGCCTGACCGGATCCCCGAGTACGTCGAACGCGTGCACGCACCCCACTATGCCAGCCGACACTTATATAAGCCAGAGCTGAAATAGCCATCCGCAGGAGACCGGCTCGGACACACCGGCCTTACGTACGCATATGGCCGCCCGGGTGCGGTCCGGTGGTCTCGTGGCGCATTCTTGCTGTGTCGCTCGCGGGACGGCGCACGGACGAGGTAGGGCGGATGACTGGGAGCGTCGAGCACGCACACCCGACGACCGGGCGGCTGGCGGCGCTGCTGATCGAGGCCTCGGCGGAGGCGATCAGCGCGGCCGGCGGTCACTCCGGAGGGGTCTATCTGCGCTCTCGCACGCCCGGACTGCTGCGCCTCGCCGTCCTGTCGGGGCTGCCCGGCCCGCTCTTCCGCCCCTGGTGGCGGATGCATGTGGACCGGCCGTTCCCGGTCGCGGACGCGTACCGGCTCGGGGTGCAGGTGGTGCTGCCGAACGCCACCGAGACCATGCGCCGCTATCCCCAGTTCGCGGCCGGTCTACCGTTCCAGTTCGGCTCCCTGTACGTGCCGGTCGTGGCCGGCTCGACGACCTACGGTGTGCTGACCGTGCTGCGCCCGGCCGTGGCGGACGCTGCCGAGGTGCTCTCCGGCCGGGACCGCGTCGTACGGCTGGCCCAGGAGCTGGGCGCCGCGCTGCGCGGCCTGGAGGACGACGACGCGGACGGGGTCGCCTGGGACGGCGAGCCGCTCTGCCTGCGCCCGCCGGTGCCGGTCGCGCCCACGGGTCGTACCGGCCGGTTCGCCTGGGATCCGAAAGCGGCGACCGTGACCCTGGACGACGACCTGCGCGCCCTGCTGGGCATGGCGCCCGAGGAGTTCCCCGGCACCGTCGAGGCGTTCGCCGACGCGGTCTCCCCCGGCCGGCCGGATCCCGTCCTCGCGACCCTGCGCGACACCTCCGCCGGCCGGCCGCCCACGCTCCCGCTGTATCTGCGCGCCCAGGATGGCACGCTGCGGCTGCTGGACCTCTGGAGCACCGGCGAGCCGCCCGCCGCCCCGCCTGTCCGGGGCATCGTGCTCACCCCGAGCCCCTCCGCCGCGGCCGACGCGGCGGCCGACCTGCTGCCCGACGGCGTGTTCTGCCTGGACCGGCTGGGTCTGGTCGTCTACGCCAATCCGCGCGCCGCACAGCTCCTGGGCCGCCCTCGCGGCGAGCTGGTCGGCCGTGACCTGTGGGAAGCGGTGCCGTGGCTGGGCCGCCCCGACTTCGAGGACCACCTACGTGCGGCCCTGCTGTCTCCGGACCCGGTCCACTTCCATCTCGTACGGCCTCCCGCGGAGGGCGGCGAGGACCTGGAGGGTGACTGGCTCGCCC
The DNA here is from genome assembly GCF_040643855.1 of Streptomyces sp. NPDC047072. Classification (NCBI taxonomy): domain Bacteria; kingdom Bacillati; phylum Actinomycetota; class Actinomycetes; order Kitasatosporales; family Streptomycetaceae; genus Streptomyces; species Streptomyces sp. NPDC047072. The sequence goes on from NZ_JBEYVC010000227.1 coordinate 5,781, forward strand.
TGTCCGTGCACCCGGCGGCCGACCGGCTGACCTGCACGATCCGCCCCACCAGCCGGCTCACCGACACGCTCGGCGACCAGGAGGCCCCGCCCGGTCCGGCCGCGGCCGACGCGAGCCCGCTCGCGCCCCTGTACCGGCCGATCGCGCTGGCCATCGCCCTGTCCGAGGCGGTCACCGCCCGCCAGGTGTCCGCCGTGGTGATGCGCGAGCTGCTGCCCGCGTTCGGCGGCCGCCGGCTCGCGATCTACCTGCTCCAGGACCGGCATCTGTACCTGGAGTGGGAGACCGGCTTCCCGAAGGGCTTCCTCACGCCCTTCGACGGCGTGGCGCTCGACGCACACCTGCCCGGAGTGGAGACGCTCACCACCGGCCGCCCGCTGTTCTTCGACTCCATGGAACAGCTGACGGCCGCCTACCCGGGCATCGCCCTGGACGCCACCGAGGGCGCCCGCACCTTCCTGCCGCTGATCGCCTCCGGGCGGCCGGTCGGCTCCTGCATCCTCGGCTTCGACCGGCCGCGCAGCTTCAGCACCGAGGAACGCACGGTGCTCACCGCACTCGCCGGGCTCATCGCCCACGCCATGGAGAAGGCCCAGCGCTACGAGTCCGAGACCGCGCTGGCCCGGGGCCTGCAACAGGCGCTCCTGCCGCGCCGGCTGTCGGCGCACCCCCGGGTGGAGACGGTGGGGCGCTATCTGCCGGGCACCGCGGGCATGGACGTGGGCGGGGACTGGTACGACGTCGTCGAGTCGGGCGACGGACTGGCCCTGGTCATCGGGGACGTACAGGGGCACGGTGTGCAGGCGGCGGCCACCATGGGCCAGCTGCGCAGCGCGGTGCGGGCCTTCGCGCTCGGCGACCGGCCCCCCGACGAGGTCATGAGCAGTACGAACCATCTGCTGATCGATCTCGACCCCGGCCTGTTCGCGAGCTGCTGCTACATCCGGCTGGATCCGGCCACCGGTACGGCCCGGGTGGCGCGGGCCGGGCATCCGCCGCCGCTGCTGCGCGCCTCCGACGGCCGCACCCGGGTGCTGGACCTGCCCGGCGGGGTGGTGCTCGGCGTGGACCCGCGGGCCCGCTATCCCGTGTCGGAGTTCCTGATGGAGCCCGGCGCCGTCCTCGCGCTGTACACCGACGGGCTGGTGGAGCGGCCCGGCGGCGACATCGACGAGGGCATCACCGCGCTGCGGGTGGCGCTCGCGAAGTCGGGGGCGCCGGCGGCCCGCCCGGGCGGACGGTTCCTGAGCGGGGTCGCCGACCGGCTGACGGCGACGGCCCGGCACGCCCTGGACCGCCCCGACGACATCGCCCTGCTGCTCGCCGCACGGCGTGCGGCCGCTCCGGGATCACAGTGAGAGAGATCAGGGAACACGGTAAGAGATCCGGAAACACGGCGAGAGATCCGGGAACACGGCGAGAGAGAATTGTCGATGTTCTGTCACGCCAGGTGACGCCCCTCGCCTCCCGTGGCGCGGCAGTGTAGGAATGGGCACATGGTCCGTCTCCTGGGCCGTTCCGGGGCCCGGTGGAGCCGTCGCCCCGGCGGTCCGCGCCCCCGTCCCGCCCTCGACCGTGCCACCGAGCCGCCCGAGGGCCCCGCCGGGGGCGGTTCCCCCACCCGGGTGGAGCACGGCGCGGGCCGGGTCCGGCGGGGCCCGACGGCCCTGCGGGCGACGCTCGGCGGGCGCAGCGTGGCCGGGCAGGTCTTCCTGCTGCAAGTGGTGATCGTGCTGCTGCTGGTGGTCGCCGCCGCGGTGGCGCTGGTGCTCCAGGTCCGCCACGACAGCACCATCGAGGCCCGCAACCGCTCGGTGGCGGTGGCGGAGACCTTCGCGAACGCCCCGGGCACCGTCGAGGCCCTGCGCAGTCCCGATCCGTCGGCGATCCTCCAGCCCCGCGCGGAGGCGGCCCGGGTGGCGACCGACGTGGACTTCATCGTCGTCATGAACACCGACGGCATCCGCTACACCCACCCGAAGCCGGACCGGATCGGCAAGAAGTTCGTCGGCACGATCGCGCCCGCGCTGGCCGGGCACGTGGTGACCGAGGACATCACGGGCACCATCGGACCCCTCGTGCAGGCCGTCGTCCCGATCAAGGACGGCGGGAAGGTCGTCGGCCTGGTGTCGGCCGGGATCACCACCGACAAGGTCGGTGGCACCGCCGACCAGCAGATCCCGCTGCTGCTGCTCGCGGCCGCCGTCGGCCTGGCCCTGGCCACCGGCGGGACCGCGCTGGTCAGCAGACGGCTGCTGCGCCAGACGCACGGCCTGGGCCCGCACGAGATGACCCGGATGTACGAGCACCACGACGCGGTGCTGCACGCCGTGCGCGAGGGCGTCCTGATCGTGGGCGGCGAGGGCGTCCTGCTGCTCGCCAACGACGAGGCCCAGCGACTCCTCGACCTGCCGGCCGACGCCGAGGGCCGGCACGTCCTCGACCTCGGTCTGCCCGCCGACACCGCCGGGCTGCTGGCCTCCGGCCGCGAGGCCACCGACGAGGTGCACCGGGTCAAGGACCGGCTCCTGGCCGTCAACCAGCGGCCCACCGACATCCAGGGCGGCCCGCCCGGCAGCGTCGCCACCCTGCGCGACTCCACCGAGCTGCGCGCCCTGTCCGGCCGCGCCGAGACGGCCCGCGAGCGCCTGGACATCCTCTACGACGCCACGGTCAACATCGGCACGAGCCTGGACGTCACCCGCACCGCCGAGGAGCTGGCCGAGCTGGTCGTGCCCCGGTTCGCGGACTTCGCCACCGTGGACCTGTTCGAGCCCGTCCTGAGCGGCGGCGAGCCGGAGTCGGCGACCGCCCTGCGCCGCACCGCGCTCAGCGGGATCCGCAAGGACGCCCCGCTCTACCCGGTCGGCGAGCAGATACGGCTGGTCGACAGCTCCCCGCAGGCCCACGCCGCGCGCGAGGGCCGGGCCGTCCTCGAAGCGCGCCTCGCCGAGGCGCCCGGCTGGCGGGCCCAGGACCTGGAGCGGTCCGCGCAGGTCGTGGAGTACGGCATCCACTCGCTGATCGCCGTACCGCTGCGGGCCGGCAACCTCGTCCTCGGCGCGGTCAGCTTCTGGCGCTCGGAGAAGCCCGAGCCCTTCGACCCCGAGGAAGTGGCGCTCGCCGAGGAGCTGGTCACCCGGGCCGCGGTCTCCATCGACAACTCCCGCCGCTACACCCGCGAGCACACCATGGCGGTCACCCTCCAGCGGAGCCTGCTGCCGCGCACCCTGCCCGAGCAGGACGCCCTGGAGATCGCCTACCACTACCAGCCCGCGCAGGCAGGGGTCGGCGGCGACTGGTTCGACGTGCTGCCGCTGTCCGGCGCCCGGGTCGCCCTGGTGGTCGGCGACGTCGTCGGCCACGGACTGCACGCCGCGGCCACCATGGGACGGCTGCGCACGGCCGTGCACAACTTCTCCGCCCTGGACCTGCCGCCCGACGAACTGCTCGCCCTGCTCGACGAGTTGGTCGCCCGGATCGACCAGGACGAGACCGCGGAGGGCGACGCCTCCTCCGTCACCGGCGCGACCTGCCTCTACGCGGTCTACGACCCGGTGTCCCGGCTGTGCACGATCGCCCGCGCGGGCCATCCGCCGCCCGCCCTGATCCACCCCGACGGCACCGTCGAGTACCCCGACGTGCCCGCCGGTCCCCCGCTCGGCCTCGGCGGCCTGCCCTTCGAGACAGCCGACCTGGAACTCCCCGAGGGCAGCCGACTCGTCCTGTACACCGACGGACTCGTCGAGGACCGGGACCGCGACATCGACGTCGGCCTCGAACTGCTGCGCACGGCGCTGGAGCAGGCGGGTCCCTCGCCCGAGGAGACCGTCGGGACCGTCCTCGACGCGCGGCGGCCCGGCCGGGCCGGTGACGACATCGCGCTGCTGGTGGCCCGCACCCGGGCGCTCGCCGCCGACCGGATCGCCCAGTGGGAGGTGCCCGGCGACCCGGCGGCCGTCTCCGAGGTCCGTGCCTCGGTCACCCGGCAGCTGGCCCACTGGGGGCTCGACGACCTCTCCTTCGCCACCGAGCTGATCCTGAGCGAGCTCGTCACCAACGCGATCCGCTACGGCGGCGACCCGATCCTCGTCCGGGTGCTCTACGACCGCACCCTGATCTGCGAGGTCTTCGACAGCAGCAGCACCTCACCGCACCTCAGGTACGCGGCGATGACCGACGAGGGCGGCCGGGGCCTGTTCCTGGTGGCGCAGCTCGCCGAGCGCTGGGGCACCCGCTACACCCCGGTGGGCAAAGTGATCTGGGCCGAACAGTCGCTGCCGTGAGCCCGACAGCCGCTCTCCTGCGGTGATCCACGACTCATAAAGTGACCTTATGAGCTCATAGACCGGACCCGCGTACTGACTTAGGCTTGCCTTAGCTTAGGCTTCCCCCGAGTCGATCTGTCGCCGCTCGAAGGGAACCTGAACATGCCCCGCCCCCTGCGGGTAGCCATCGTCGGAGCCGGCCCCGCCGGGATCTACGCCGCCGACGCCCTGCTCAAGTCCGACGTGGCCGCCGAACCCGGCGTGTCCATCGACCTCTTCGAGAGGATGCCGGCTCCCTTCGGCCTCATCCGGTACGGCGTCGCCCCCGACCACCCCCGCATCAAGGGCATCGTGGGCGCCCTCCACCAGGTCCTCGACAAGCCGCAGATACGCCTGTTCGGCAACGTCGACTACGGCACCGACCTGCACCTGGACGACCTGCGCGCCTTCTACGACGCCGTCGTCTTCTCCACCGGTGCGATGGCCGACCGCGAGCTGAAGATCCCCGGTGTCGAGCTGGACGGCTCCTACGGCGCCGCCGACTTCGCCTCCTGGTACGACGGTCACCCGGACGTGCCGCGCACCTGGCCGCTGGAGGCCGAGAAGGTCGCCGTCCTCGGCGTGGGCAACGTGGCGCTGGACATCTCGCGGATCCTCGCGAAGACGGCGGACGAGCTGCTGCCGACCGAGATCCCGCCGAACGTCTACGAGGGCCTCAAGGCCAACAAGGCCGTGGAGATCCACGTGTTCGGCCGTCGTGGCCCGGCGCAGGCGAAGTTCAGCCCGATGGAGCTGCGGGAGCTGGACCACTCCCCCAACATCGAGGTCATCGTCAACCCCGAGGACATCGACTACGACAAGGGCTCCATCGAGCAGCGGCGCTCCAACAAGCAGGTCGACATGGTCGCCAAGACCCTGGAGAACTGGGCGATCCGCGATGTCGGCGACCGCCCGCACAAGCTGTTCCTGCACTTCTTCGAGTCGCCGACGGAGATCCTCGGCGAGGACGGCAAGGTCGTCGGCCTGCGCACCGAGCGCACCGAGCTGGACGGCACCGGCAACGTCAAGGGCACCGGCGAGTTCACCGACTGGGACGTGAACGCCGTCTACCGCGCGGTCGGTTACCTCTCCGACAAGGTCTCCAAGCTGCCCTGGGACATCGAGTCGGGCACGGTCCCCGACGAGGGCGGCCGGGTCCTCCAGGAGTCCGGCGAGCACTTCCCGTCGACGTACGTCACCGGCTGGATCCGGCGTGGTCCGGTGGGCCTCATCGGCCACACCAAGGGCGACGCCAACGAGACCGTCGCGAACCTGCTGGACGACTTCGCGAACGACCGGCTCCAGACGCCGACCGCCCCCGAGCCCGAGGCGGTGGACGCGTTCCTCGCCGAGCGCGAGATCCGCTTCACCACCTGGGAGGGCTGGTACAAGCTGGACGCCGCCGAGAAGGCGCTGGGCGAGCCGCAGGGCCGCGAGCGCGTGAAGATCGTCGAACGCGAGGACATGCTCCGGGAGAGCGGCGCCTGACGCGGACGCGGAGCCGGTCGGCCCACACCGTCGAGGTGCGGACCGACCGGCTCTTTCCTGCTCCCAGACAGTCCGCGCGAGCCGAGGCCACTCTCGTCGGCAGTCCGCTTCTTCCGTGCCCGGTACGCCGCCGCCTTGAGGCGGTTGCCGCAGGACTCCATGCCGCACCACTGCCGGCGCATACCGCGCGAGCGGTCGATGCAGACGCGGGTGCACTCCGGGTCGCCGCACTCCTTCATGAGCGGCACGTCCGGTCCGGTCAGCAGCTCGACGGCGTGCCGCGCCCACCGCCCCGTGGGGGTGAGCTGCGGGGTCACGGACGTCCGGCGGGCCGCGTGGTTCAGCACGGCGAGCGCGGTCCTGCCGAATGCCTCGCCGAGCCGGCGGGCGGTGACCAGCGCGTGGATCGCCTCGCGTACGGCGACAGCCTCCTCGACGTCCGCCGCGCGGGACGGGGCGACGGCGTCGGCCAGGCCGGACTCCAGATACCTCCCCGTTCGGAACCTCGGCCGCCGCCGGGACGTTCTTCCTCCATGCCCGGACGGACGGGCGGGACCCACGGGGGTGAATGTGACACGAGTGGCGGTCATCGGCGGCGGCATCGCGGGGACGGCGGCGGCGCTGGCGCTGCACAAGGCGGGCTGCGCAGTCGCGGTGCACGAGGCGCATCCCGACGCGGCCGAGGACATCGGCGCCTTCCTCACCCTGGCGAGCAACGGCATGCGCGCCCTCGCCGAGCTGGACGCCTCGTCGGCGGTCACCGCGATCGGCTTTCCGCTGACCTCCCTGCGCCTCCTCGACCACACGGGCGCCGAGGTGGCGCACAACCCCATGGGCGAGGCCGCCGACCCGCTCCTGCGCTACCGCTGTCTGCGCCGCGGCGACCTCAACACCGCGCTCCAGAAGGAGGCCGTCCGCCGGGGCATCACCGTCCGGCACGGCGCGCGGCTCGTCACCGTCGAGGAGGGGTCCGCCGGCGTCACCGCGCACTTCGCCGACGGGAGCACCGCCACCGCCGACCTGCTGATCGGCGCCGACGGCCTCAACTCCGCCGTGCGGCGAGGAATCTCCCCGGACACCCGGCCCGTCTACGCGGGCCAGCGGGTCTTCTACGGCTACACCCACGCCGCTGCCCCTCCGAGCGAGGACGCGTGCATCACGATGATCCGCGGCAGCGGTGCCGCCTTCGGCTACGCCGTGTCGCCCGAGGGCGAGACGTACTGGTTCGCCCGGGTGAGCGCCGATGCCCCGCTGTCCGCCGAGGAGTTGGCCGAGGGCACACCGGCGGGGTGGCGCGATCTCCTGGTGTCGTCGCTGCGCGCGGACGCCACCCCCGCGGCCGGGATCGTCGCGGCGACCACCGACGACCTCCTGGTCACCAACGCGACCGAGATACCCACCGGCACCCCTTGGCGCTCCGGACGGATCCTGCTCATAGGCGACGCGGCGCACGCGGCCTCGCCCGCGACCGGCCAGGGTGCGTCGATGGCCCTGGAGGACGCGGTGGTCCTCGCGAAGTCCCTGCGGGACGCACCCGGCCTCGACGCCGGGCTCGACCTGTACGAAACGCTGCGCCGCCCGCGCGTGGAACACAACATCACCGTCAGCGGCGGCATCTCCCGCGGCACCCGCACCCCGTCGACAGCCGCCCGCCCCTCCGAGGAGGAACTGGCCCGGCTCCTGGCCTGGGAGCGTCTGCTCGGCCAGTGAGGCCGTGCAGGTCGAGGTCCGGCTCCCAGTCCGACCGGCCTCGGCGCTGACGGCCCCCGCTCAGGGCTCCGTGGTCTCGGACTCCAGCGATGCCCGGGTCACCGGACCGTAGACACCCGACTCCTCGTCGAGGATGAGACGGGCGAACTGGTAGGTCCGCACGGCGCTGCGGACGTCCTCGTCGAAGTTCCCGTCCGCGTCCCCGCTGTAGAACCCGGCCTGCTTCAAGCGGAGTTGGAGTTCGACGACCTCGGGCCCCCGGTCGCCGAGGCTGAGGACGGGCGGCTGCCCGTTCGACGCGGTCGGCCCCGGCGCGGCGGTGGCGCTGCTGGACGGAGCCCCGGTCGGCGTGGCGGACGGCGTCGGGGTGGCCGTGCCGTCGGTCGGGGACGGGCTCGGCGAGGAGGACGGGGACGCGGATGTCTCGCTGGGAGTCGCGGTGAGGGAGCTGCCGGCCGACGGCCCGTTCGCGGACGGCTCCCCCTCGGGCAGGCCCGCCCGGACACCGCCCGCGACCGAACTGTCCCGCGCGGGATCGTCGTAGGAGAAGAGGCCGCCGACGAAGCATCCGGTCACCAGGAGCGCGGCGGCCGCTCCGGCGCCGGCGATCAGGACCTTCCGGCGTCGCCACGAGCGCGGCGAGACGTCCGGGTCCGGGCCGGAGAGGGGTTCCGCCGCGGGGAGGGCGTCGCCCTCGGTTCCGGCGAAGTCCACCGGGGCGACCGGCGGTTCACCGGCCGGCACGCTCATCTCCTCGGCGGGAGAACCGCTGTCGTCGCCGACCTCCACGAACGGCCGGATGCGCACGGGGTCGAAGTCCTCGGCGGCCGCCGCCTCCGCCGAGCGGGCCTCGCGGTGGGCGTCCGAGGCGCGCTCCGCGCAGGAACAGGACGGAGTGCCATCCACCGTCCTGGGCGCCCCGCACTCCGGGCAGACGAGGCCTGGTGGTTCACTCACGCGCTTTCCCTCTCCGTACGATCTCCAGATCTTAAACAGGTCTCCCGCCCGGAAATTCCACAACTCCCCGAGATCTGGAACGAGTTCGTCCGTGAGGCCCCGATCCGGCCATCCGGCATGACGCAAAGATGAACATCTGTCAGCACAGGGCCAGATAGCTATAACCGGCGGTAACTTCTCTCCCGCACCATCCACCCGCGCACTCCCCCAGGAGACACTCCCCATGCGCAGACTCTTCGCGTGTCTGGCTGCGACGGCCGCCGTCGTCGGCGGTCTCGCCGTCACCGCCCCGCCCGCCGCCGCTGCCGACTCGGGCACCTTCAACGTCCTCAGCTACAACGTGGCAGGCCTGCCCGAGGCCCTCTCCAGCGCGCCCACCCCGCGCGAGTCCAGCACCACGACGATCGGCCAGCGGATAGCGCCGTACGACATCGTCCATGTGCAGGAGGACTTCAACTACCACGCCTACCTGTACGCCGCCGACACCGCGCACGCCTACCGCACCGCCACCAGCGGCGGCGCCGGGATCGGCAGCGGGCTGAACACGCTCTCGAAGATCTCCTACGACGAGGACGACTTCGAGCGGGTGGGCTGGAACTCCTGCCAGATCGACTCCGGCGACTGTCTGACCCCGAAGGGCTTCACCTTCATGCGCGAGCGGCTCGCCGAGGGGGTGTACGTCGACTTCTACAACGTGCACACCAACGCGGGCACCAACGACGGGGACCTCGCCTCGCGCGCGGACAACCTCAACCAGCTCACCGCGTTCATCAACAGCCACTCCGCCGGGAACGCGGTCGTGGTCATGGGCGACACCAACACCCGCTACACCCGCACCGGCGACACCATCGCCGAGTTCGCCGCGGCCAACGGCCTCACCGACGCCTGGGTGCAGCTGATCCGCGGCGGCAGCGCGCCCGCCAAGGGGAGCGACGCGCTGGTCTGCGACCAGACCGGGGCGACCGTGCCCAACACCTGCGAGGTCGTCGACAAGGTCCTCTACCGCAGCAGCAGGCTCGTCTCCCTGAACGCCACGTCGTACAACAACGAGCACGCCAAGTTCCTCACCAGCGACGGGCTGATGCTCTCCGACCACGACCCGATCACCGTCGGCTTCAGCTGGACACGCAACTCCGCCTACCAATTCAGCGACCAGTTCGGCGGACCGCACGGCGACTACTACAACGACGTCAACAGCGTTCCGGCGGGCGCCCGCGCCACCACCATCGCCCTGCGGGCCGGCTCGCGCGTCGACCAGTTGAGCGTGACCCTGTCGAACGGCACCACGCTCGCGCACGGCGGGACCGGCGGGACCGCGTCCTCGCTGACCCTGGGCAGCGGGGAGTACGTGACCACGGCGAACCTGTGCCAGGCGGTGAAGGACGGCCACACCCGGATCTTCTACGCCAAGTTCACGACCAACCTGGGCCGCACGCTGGCCGGGGGCACCACCACCTCCGACTGCGTGACCCGCACCGCCCCCTCCGGCTGGCAGATCGCCGGGTTCCACGGGCGCTCCGGCGACGAGGTCGACAAGGTCGGCTTCATCTACACCCAGCGCTGAGCGGACGGTCCGGGCGGCGCGCGGGCAGGCGCCGCCCGGTCCCACAGGTTCCAGAATTGGGTGTACGGATGATTTAGGGGCCCAAGGCC
>NZ_JBEYVC010000228.1:0-15819 GCF_040643855.1 Streptomyces sp. NPDC047072
AGTGGGTCCACTTTCGGTCTTTTAGGGGCGCGGGGAACTGCGCGACAAGCCACGACGAACCCCGCACCCGGCACCCGGCACCCGGCACCCGGCACCCGGCACCCGGCAGTCGTACCCCTACGCCCCTGCCGGCTGACGCACGTTCGCCCGGACCCAGTCCACGATCGACTGCGTCGTCGCCCCCGGTGTGAAGATCTCCGCCACGCCCTGTTCCTTCAGCGGCGGGATGTCCGCCTCGGGGATGATCCCCCCGCCGAAGACCAGGATGTCCGCCGCGTCCCGCTCCTTGAGCAGGGCGATCACCGCCGCGAAGAGCGTGTTGTGCGCGCCGGAGAGGATGGACAGCCCGATCGCGTCGGCGTCCTCCTGGATCGCCGTGTCGACGATCTGCTCGGGAGTCTGGTGGAGGCCGGTGTAGATGACCTCCATACCGGCGTCGCGCAGCGCCCGCGCGATCACCTTGGCCCCGCGATCGTGGCCGTCGAGCCCCGGCTTGGCCACCACCACGCGGATCGGACCGGCTGCCACACCCATCACTGCCTCCATGAAGCGACTGCTTTCTTTCCCGCCGAAGTGAACGAACGTTATCCCCAGCATCCCGCACCCGGCAGTTTCGCGGTGGACAGCGAGGGGGAAATCACACGGTGGGACACGTTCGGGAGCCGCAACGAGGTCGTCGTACCGCCCGCCGCAGGCCGCGCGCCACGGTGGTACGACACACCGGCGACGGCACGAAGGGCACGCAGGACGGGTAAGGCACGACAGCGGGGAGCCTCGTCACCAGTCCGACAGGACGACTCGCACGTCATCGGCGCACCACCAGCACACCGACACCGAAACTGAAACCGACAGCACAGAACGGCACAGCACCACCGACCCACGAACACACCACCGGCGCACCCAGCGCCCGCGCCGCTCGCCCCACCCACCTCCCGCGTCCCTCGCGCGCCGCGTCGTCATCGCCGCGACCTCCCACGAGCGCACACGGGGGACGGAGCCGTCCTCCCGTGTGCCGACAGGAGGTCGGCCATGAAGGTCACCGGGGTGACACTGCCCTTTCTTCCGCTCTGTCAGCGGCTCCTGCCGAGCAGACTGACGGGCCTCTCCCTGACCCTTCTGAAGGCGACCGCGCTGGAGCTCGCGATCCTCGCCGGGCACCTCCTCCTCTATCCCTCCGGCATCGCCCAGGAGCGCCGCGCCCCGCTGCCCCGGCCATCCGCCCCGGAGGACGGCACCGCGCAACTGCCGACCGAGGCCAAGCCGCCGGTCGTCCTGCTGCACGGCTTCATCGACAACCGCTCGGTCTTCGTACTGCTGCGCCGCAGCCTCGCCCAGCACGGCAGGCAGCAGATCGAGTCGCTCAACTACTCCCCGCTGACCTGCGACATCCGCGCCGCGGCGGAGCTGCTCGGCCGGCACATCGAGGGGATCTGCGAGCGCACCGGCAGCAGGGAGGTCGACATCGTCGGGCACAGCCTCGGCGGTCTGATCGCGCGCTACTACGTGCAGCGCCTCGGCGGCGACCTGCGGGTGCGCACGCTGGTGACGCTCGGCACCCCGCACTCCGGCACCCGGGTGGTGCCGCTGGCCGACGCCCACCCGATCGTGCGTCAGATGCGCCCCGGCTCGGACCTCCTGGAGGAGCTGTCCCGGCCGGCGCCCGGCTGCCGTACGCACTTCGTGAGCTTCTGGAGCGACCTCGACCATCTGATGGACCCGCCGGAGACCGCCTGCGTCGACCACCCCGACCTGCACGCGCAGAACGTGCGGGTGACCGGTATCGGACATCTCGCCCTGCCGGTGCATCCGGCCGTGGCGACCGGCATACGGCAGGTCCTCGACACCGCCTCACCGGCCGGCGAGGAATCCAGCGAGGAATCCGCCGCACGCACCGGCGGACTCACCGTGGCATAGCCGCAGCCCAGTCAGGACACAGACCAGGCGCACCCAGAAACTCGAACACCCTTCGAACGCCAGGCCAAACTCGCGCCCGCAGTCCCCCGAAACACGGCCGAATGCCCGTTTCCTGCGAGCACGAAACCTGGCGAAGATTGTCGCGCCCGCATACCGCCGGGTACAGTCGCCGCACTGCTCTGGCAGCCCCTGTTGTCGAGGCGAGAGAGAAGTTGGTGAACGAACGTCACCCGTCGGGGACCATGACCTCCCCGGCTTCGGCTTCCGAGGCCTCGGCGCCCTACGCGTCGTACGGCACCCAGGAAGCCCAGTACGGTGACTTCACCACGTACGGCGACTACGACGCCACCGGTTTCCAGGCGGGCGCGCACGCCATCGGGAGCTACGAGACCGACCCCCTCTTCGGCACCCTCCCGGGCGACACCACCGGTTCCTACGACGCCTCCGCGTGGTCGACGGGCAGTCAGCAGACCCTGAACTACGACATGTACGCGGCCCAGCACCACGCCGCCTACGACACCGGCGCGTACGACGCCACCGCCTGGGGCACCGACCCCCAGCACCTGTCCGCCATCCCGCCCCAGGCGGGCCCCGGCGACAGCGGCGCCCAGTGGGACGCGAGCGCCTGGCTCCAGCCCGACGCCTCCGGCACCCCCGCCGACCAGACCCAGCACTGGGACTGGGGCACCCAGGCCTTCGACACCGGCGCGTACGACGCGACCCAGTGGAACTCCGCGAGCGGCCCCGCGACCGACGCCCACGGCACGGCGCTCTTCGAGCAGGTCGGCTACGACGAGAACCGCGCCTACGACGACCCGCACGCGTACGACGAGACGCACCCGTACGACACCGGTTCCGCCTACGACGGCACGGACCCCGCCGCGTACGACGAGACCCGCGCCTACGCCGAACACGCCCCGCACGACGGCGACCCGGCCACCGGCGGCGAACTGTCCGACGTGCACGACCCGGCGGCCTCCCTCCTCGACGACCAGGAGGAGACGGCCCCGGCGCACACCGCCACGGCCACCCCGGCCCCCGGCTCCCGCGCCGCCGCGCGCAACGCGAACCGCTCCCGCCGCCGCAGCCCCGCCAAGCGCTCCGCGCTGCTGACGATCGCCGTGCCCTCCGCGTGTGTCATGGGGGTCGCCGGGATCGCCGCCGCCTCCGTCGGCACCTTCTCCGGGGACGACCAGGAGACCGCGACCACCGCGTCGGACGCGACCGCCGTCAAGCCGTCCGCCGCGAACAACAAGCTCGACACCCAGCTGGCGAGCCTCTCCGCGGGCGCCGACGACTTCGCCGACCGGGCCAGCCGGACGCAGGAACGTATCGACCTCAAGGCCCAGCAGGTCGCCGAGAAGAAGAAAGCGGCGGAGGAGGCGGCCCGCAAGGAGCGGCTGCGCCCCAAGTTCGCCCTGCCGGTCGCGCAGCGCGGACTGAGCGCCTACTTCGGCCAGTCCGGCGTCAACTGGATGTCCGTGCACACCGGTATCGACTTCCCGGTCTCCTACGGCACCACGGTGATGGCCGCGACCGACGGCACCGTCCGCACGGAGTGGAACAGCGCCTACGGCAACATGATGATCGTGACCGCGAAGGACGGCACGGAGACGTGGTACTGCCACCTCTCCACGTACCGCGTCTCCTCCGGTACGACGGTCAAGGCCGGCGACCCGATCGCGTACAGCGGCAACTCCGGCAACTCCACCGGCCCGCACCTGCACTTCGAGGTGCACCCCGCGGGCGGTTCGGCCATAGACCCGCTGCCGTGGCTGCGCAGCCACGGGCTGGACCCGACGTAGGCCCAGCCCCCGGCCGTAGACCTACAGCTTCTCCACCGGCGCGTACCGCAGCAGCAGCCGCTTCGGCTTGGTGTCCCCGAAGTCGACCGTGGCCTCGGCATTGGCGCCCGTGCCCTTGACCCCGACGACGGTGCCGAGCCCGAACTGGTCGTGGGTGACACGGTCACCGACGGCCAGCGAGACCACCGGCTTCTCCGAGGTCCGCCGCGTGGCGAAACCGGATGCGCCCGACGCCGAGGAGCGGGAGCGGGACGAGGACAGCGACGCGGCGACACCCGAGACCGGCCCCGCGGGGGCGGCGGTCGGACCCGTGCGCTTCCAGTCGACGTGCTGGCCCGGGATCTCCTCCAGGAACCGCGAGGGCGGGTTGTACGACGGCTGCCCCCACGCGCTGCGCATGGACGAGCGCGTCAGATACAGCCGCTCCCGCGCGCGCGTGATGCCGACGTACGCGAGCCGCCGCTCCTCCTCCAGCTCCTTGGTCTGGCCGAGGGCGCGCATGTGCGGGAAGACGCCGTCCTCCATGCCGGTGAGGAAGACGACCGGGAACTCCAGGCCCTTGGCGGTGTGCAGGGTCATCAGCGTGATGACGCCGGAGCCGTCCTCGTCCTCGTCGGGGATCTGGTCGGAGTCGGCGACCAGCGCGACCCGCTCCAGGAAGTCGGAGAGCGAGCCGGCCGCCTCGCCCTCCTCCGACTCGCCCTCGAACTCCAGGGCCACGGCGGCGAGTTCCTGGAGGTTCTCGATGCGGGTCTCGTCCTGTGGGTCGGTGGAGTTCTGCAACTCGGCGAGATAGCCGGTGCGTTCGAGCACGGCCTCCAGGACGGTCGCCGGGCCCGCGCCGGACTCGACGATCGTACGGAGCTCCTCCATCAGGGCGTTGAACTTCTTGACCGCGTTGGTCGACCGCGCGGCCATGCCGTACGCCTCGTCGACGCGCCGCAGCGCCTGCGGGAAGCTGATCCTCTCGCGCTGGGAGAGGGCGTCGATCATCGCCTCGGCGCGCTCGCCGATACCGCGCTTGGGGACGTTCAGGATCCGCCGCAGGGGCACGGAGTCCTCGGGGTTGGCGAGGACGCGCAGGTAGGCCAGGACGTCCCGGACCTCCTTGCGCTCGTAGAAGCGCACGCCGCCGACGACCTTGTAGGGCAGGCCGACGCGGATGAAGATCTCCTCGAAGACACGGGACTGGGCGTTGGTCCGGTAGAAGACGGCCACATCGCCGGCCTTCGCGTCGCCCGCGTCGGTCAGACGGTCTATCTCCTCGGCGACGAACTGCGCCTCGTCGTGCTCGGTGTCGGCGACGTAGCCGGTGATGCGCGCGCCCGCGCCCGCGTTGGTCCACAGGTTCTTGGGGCGGCGGGACTCGTTGCGCTCGATGACGGCGTTGGCGGCGGTGAGGATCGTCTGGGTGGAGCGGTAGTTCTGCTCCAGGAGGATCGTCGTGGCCTCCGGGTAGTCCTCCTCGAACTGGAGGATGTTGCGGATGGTCGCGCCGCGGAAGGCGTAGATCGACTGGTCGGCGTCACCGACGACGCAGAGTTCGGCGGGCGGCAGGTCGTGCTCGGCGGGCGGCACGTCCTCGTCGTGCGCACCGGTGCCGACGAGTTCGCGCACCAGCGCGTACTGCGCGTGGTTGGTGTCCTGGTACTCGTCGACCAGCACATGGCGGAAGCGGCGGCGGTAGTGCTCGGCGACGTCGGGGAACGCCCTCAGCAGATTGACCGTCGTCATGATCAGGTCGTCGAAGTCGAGGGCGTTGGCCTCGCGCAGCCGCGACTGGTACATGGCGTACGCCTGGGCGAGGGTCTTCTCGAAGCCGTCGGTGGCCTGGGCGGCGAAGTCCTCCTCGTCGATCAGCTCGTTCTTCAAATTGCTGATCTTGGCGCTGAAGGACTTGGGCGGGAACCGCTTGGGGTCGAGGTCCAGGTCACGGCAGACGAGCGCCATGAGCCGCTTGGAGTCGGCGGCGTCGTAGATCGAGAAGGACGAGGTGAAGCCGAGCTTCTTGGACTCGCGCCGCAGGATCCGCACGCACGCGCTGTGGAAGGTCATCACCCACATGGCGTTGGCGCGCGGCCCGACGAGCTGCTCGACGCGCTCCTTCATCTCCCCGGCGGCCTTGTTGGTGAAGGTGATCGCGAGGATCTGTCCCGGGTGGACATGGCGCTCACCCAGCAGGTGGGCGATGCGGTGGGTGAGCACCCGGGTCTTTCCGGAGCCGGCGCCGGCCACGATGAGCAGGGGGGTGCCGGAGTGCACGACGGCCGCGCGCTGGTTCTCGTTCAGCCCGTCGAGCAGCGCGGCCGGGTCCACCACGGGGCGCGGGGCGCCGTCGCGGTAGTACGCGTCCCGGTCCGGGGGCAGGTCGAACTTCCCGCCGAACAGGTCGTCCGGAACCTGCTCCGGAGCGTGCTCGTCCTCGGGCGGCGGCGGGGGTTCCTCCGCGTGCCCGCGAGGGGCCTGGAGGTCCGCCAGGAAGCTGTCGTCAAAGAGGCTGCTCATCGCTCTCCGAGTCTAGGGCTCCGCACTGACAGCCCGCCGCCGACCCGGAGACATCACGCCTCTCACCCCGTGCGACCACCTGACTCCACCCCGTGAAACCGAGGCGGTTCCATGAAACAGGTCACGAAAATGTATCGGGCATTTCGAACATCAACCTTCACAGGGGCCACACGAGTTGGCTACCGTGCCGGACAGGCCGTACGACCCCCACCGGCGAACCCCGCCGGGCCGCACGGCCTCCGCCGAATCCGGAGTGCCGCCGTGCGCCCGGAGCCGGGGACCCACCGAACCTGGGGCGAATCGGCCCGACTCCCGCCCGGGGAGCGGCCGTAGGGCAACCCTTCCGAACCTCCCGCCCGAGCCCGACAGCTAACTCGGCAGGCGGACCATGGAAGGAGTCGCCACCCTTGGCGTCGCACCGCAAGTCGCGCCCCGCGGGCCCGCGCGTGGCCGGCATACGGACCCCCGCCCTCGCCACGGCCGCCCTCACCTCCGTGGCCCTGCTCTCCCAGACGGCCAACGCCGCGCCCTCGGACGACAAGCCGAGCCTCGAAGAGGTCGAGAAGAAGGTCGACGACCTCTACCGCCAGGCCGAGTCGGCGACCGACAACTACAACGCGGCCAAGGAGAAGACGACCACCCAGCGCAAGCAGGTCGACTCCCTCCTGGACGCGGTCGCCAAGCGCACCCAGAAGCTCAACGAGGCACGGGAGAGGCTCGGCGCCTTCGCCGCGGCCCAGTACCGCACCGGGGCCTCCGCCCCCGACACGGCGACCTTCCTGCTCGCCGACACCCCGCAGGACTACTTCGACCAGTCGCAGCTGATGAGCCGTATGACGACGCGCCAGAAGAGCGCCGTCGACGACTACGTCACCGAGCAGTCCGAGACGATGAAGAAGCGTCAGGAGGCCACCGAGAGCCTCCAGACGCTCACCGACTCGCAGGACGACCTCAAGACCGCCAAGGCCACCGTCCAGAAGAAGCTCTCCGACGCCCGCGCGCTGCTCACGGAGCTGACGGCCGAGGAGAAGGCGCGCCTCGCGGCGATCGAGAAGAAGAAGCAGGAAGAGGCGGCACGCAAGGCCGCGGAGCTGGCGGAGCAGGAAGCGGCGCAGGCTCAGCAGGAGAGCGCGTCGCCGTCCTCCTCCACGGCGACGGACTCCTCGTACGCCACGAAGGCCGCGAAGGCGATCGCCTTCGCCCGCGCGCAGATCGGCAAGCCGTACGTCTGGGGCGCGACGGGCCCCGACTCCTACGACTGCTCGGGCCTGACCCAGGCCGCCTGGAACGCCGCCGGCATCTCCCTCCCCCGCGTCACCTACGACCAGGTGAACGCCGGCACGACGGTCTCCCTGGCCGACGCCCAACCCGGTGACCTGGTCTTCTTCTACGACGACATCAGCCACGTGGGCCTCTACATAGGCAACGGCATGATGATCCACGCCCCGAAGCCGGGCGCGTACGTCCGCGAGGAGTCGATCTACTACGACGGGGAGTCCGCGATCCACAGCGTGGTGCGGCCCGCGTAGGGAGTCGTAGGGCAGGCGCGCGTAATTCCACGCACCCGCGCGCGTGCCCCACCCTCACCACCCCCGGTGCTTCTTAGCATCGCCGCATGGCCCTACGCATCTGGTGGACCCAACGCCCGCCCGCCGCCGGAGCCGCCGTGATGGCGACCGGCATCGTGTCCGTCGGGCTGCATCTCACCGGGCACGAGACGCTCTCCCGGATCGCCCTGGTCCTCGCCTGCGCGGCCTGGCTGGGCCTCGCCGCGGACTTCGCCGTACGGCTGCTGCGGGAGCGGGCCCGCTGGATCGCGGAGGCCGAGACTCCGGGCGCCCTCACGGCCGTCGCGGCGACCACCGTGCTCGGCACCCGGTTCGCCGCCCTCGGCTGGACGACCCTCGCCGAGGCCCTCCTCGCCCTCGCAGCGCTCCTGTGGCCCATCCTGATCGTGCCGGTCGTCACCCACTGGAAGCGCCCTATGCCGGGCGGCGTCTTCCTCGGCTGCGTGGCCACCCAGGGCCTCGCCGTGCTCGGCGCCACCCTCGCCGCCGCCGTATCCACGGCCTGGCTCGCCCATACCGCCCTCGTGCTGTTCTGGCTGGGCCTCGTCCTCTACGGCGCCGCCCTCGCCCGCTTCGACCTGCGCCAGGTCGCCGAGGGCGCGGGCGACCACTGGGTCGCGGGCGGCGCGCTCGCCATCTCCGCCCTCGCCGGCGCGAAACTGCTCGCCGCCGACACCGCCCGCCTCTACCTCTGGAACGACGACGCCCACGGCGCCCTGCGTGCGGTCACCGTCACCCTGCTCGTGCTGGACCTCGCCTGGTACGCCGTACTCCTGGCCGCCGAATGCGCCCGCCCCCGCCTCCGCTACGACGTACGCCGCTGGGCCACGGTCTTCCCGATGGGCATGGCCGCCGCGGCGACCCTGTCCGTCGCCGCCGCCGTGGACGCGGACGGCCTCGACGCCCCGGGCCGGGTGCTGCTGTGGATCTCGGTCGCCGCCTGGCTCGCCGTCGCGGCGGGCGCGGTCGCCGAGGCGCGCGGGGCGCTCAGGTCCACAGCACCGCGATGAAGATGTTGACGACGGTCAGCCCACCGACCAGCCCGAACAGCGGCTTCTCCACGGTCTCGTCGTCCCGCTTCACATAGACGAGCCCGAGGATCACGATCAGCAGCGCCAGCTTGATGCCGATCTTGATGTTGTTGACGTGCTGGTCGTCGGCCTGGTTGAGCCCGACCAGGATCACCCCGGTGACCAGCATCGTCGCGGCACCGTGCAGCATCGCGGGCACGAACCGGGCGGTGCCCTGGCCCATCGCCTTCATCTGCGTGAGGAACCCGCCGAGCAGCGAGGCGATGCCGATGATGTGCAGGCCGACGAAGAGATGGATGAGTACGTCCATGAGGCCGGAGCTTATGCAGGGGCATCCGGGCGTCCCGACACCGCCCCACCGCACATGACCCGATCTTGCATATATGCGGTCCATAGCACCCCACATCGCCCCGGGGCGACGAAACCGGGACTTCGGTCACCGCGCCACGCGAAGTCGTCGGCGGCGGCACATGATCACGGTCACCTTCGGTCACCCGGCGGTCCCCTCGCGGCAGTTCCGCACAACGCGTTACCCCCCGGACACACCCAGGTTTAGCGTCCTCCACCAGGTGACCGGCTCCCCACCGCCGCCCGGGCCAGGGGCGGCAGCCGGGCATCACCGCCGAGAAGGTCCGGCGGCGGCTCGCTCCCCCTGTGCGGGTCGCCGCCGGACGCGTCAACCGCCCCGGACGGTCGTACGGCCGCTCCCCCTGGCGCCCGTGCACACGGTCGAGCCGGGGCGGTCGTACGAAAGGACGTGCAGTCCAGGTGGCAGCACACCGCAAGCCCCGTCAGCGCTCGGCCGGCGGCCATACGGTCCGTACGGCGGCCACGATCGCCCTCGCCGGGGCGGCCACGGCGACCGCGTTCGACGGGACCGGGCACGCCGAGCCGCAGCTGACACCGGCGCAGGTCAAGGCGAAGGTGGACCGGCTGTACCAGGAGGCGGAGGCCGCCACCGAGAAGTACAACGGCGCCAAGGAGAAGGCCGAGGCGGCCGAGTCCCGGCTCGGCACCCTGCGCGACGAGGCCGCCCGCAGGACCGGGCAGCTCAACGAGGCCCGGGACGCGCTGGGCGCGATGGCCGCGGCGCAGTACCGCGAGGGCGGGGTCGATCCCGCCGTACAGCTCGCGCTCTCCGACGATCCCGACCGGTACCTGGACGGCGCCGAGTTCGTCGAACGGGCCGGCAACCGGCAGGCCACCGCCGTGGCGAGCGTCCGCAGACAGCTGCGGGAGATCGAGCAGCTGCGCGGGGCCGCCCACATCGAGCTGACCTCGCTGAAGTCACGTCAGGCGGAGCTGAAGCGGCACAAGAAGACCATCACCGGGAAGCTGGACGCGGCCCGCCGGCTCCTCTCCGAACTGCCCGCACCGGAACGCGCCCGCCTCGGCCTCGGCGGCACCGGCCACGTCTCCCGCGCCACCACGGCCGCCCGCCAGCAGCTGACCGCCCCGGGACCCGCCACCGCCGACGCTCCCAACTCCCGCGCGGCGGCGGCCGTTTCCTACGCCTACTCCAAGCTCGGCAGCCCCTACGTCTGGGGCGCCACCGGCCCGGACGCCTTCGACTGCTCCGGCCTCATCCTCGCCGCGTACCGCTCCGCGGGCGTCTCCCTCCCCCGCACGACCTACGCCCAGATCGGCGCCGGACAGCGCGTCTCCCGCTCCGAACTCCAGCCGGGCGACCTGGTGTTCTTCTACTCCGGCATCAGCCACGTGGGCCTCTACATCGGCAACGGCCAGATGATCCACGCCCCCAACCCCTCGGCCCCGGTCCGTGTCGCCCCCATCGACGAGATGCCGTTCGCGGGGGCGACACGGGTGGTGTGAGCGCGGGGCCGCGCCGCCACGAACAATGGCACGTGATCGCGTCGGAGCATCATGTGCATCGAGCGGACAAGGACAGTGCACGCCGGTGATCCGCTACCTGCACGAGTCGTGGCGGCCTGTGGTCATGGACCTCCGCGACGACGTGTCCGTGCCGGAGACCGCCGGCCAATGGATCAGCGCCTTCCAGGAACGCGCGGCGGAGCGGGGCGCGCATCGGTCCCTGTCCGCCGTCGACCTCCAGATCTGCGCAACGGCAGACACCGACTTCGTGACAGCGGCCCGGTTCGCGGTGGAGTTGAGCCGGCACAACGTCCACGACGGCCCCCGCAGCTGAACTTCAGACCAGGCGCCGTGCCGTCGCCCAGCGGGTCAGCTCGTGGCGGTTGGACAGTTGCAACTTCCGCAGGACCGCCGAGACATGGGACTCGACCGTCTTCACGGAGATGAACAGCTGCTTGGCGATCTCCTTGTACGCGTACCCCCGGGCGATCAGCCGCAGGACCTCGCGCTCGCGCTGGGTGAGGCGGTCCAGGTCCTCGTCGACCGGCGGCGCGTCCGTGGAGGCGAAGGCGTCCAGGACGAAGCCGGCCAGGCGCGGGGAGAACACCGCGTCCCCGTCCTGGACCCGGAAGACGGAGTCGACCAGGTCGGTGCCGGTGATCGTCTTGGTGACGTAGCCCCGCGCGCCGCCCCGGATCACCCCGATCACGTCCTCCGCGGCGTCCGAGACGGACAGCGCGAGGAAGCGGACCGGCTGGTCGGCGTCGGCCATCAACGGGGCGCAACGGCGCAGGACTTCGACCCCGCCGCCGCCCGGGAGGTGGACGTCGAGGAGGACGACCTCGGGCCGGGTCTCGGTGATGACGGTGACGGCCTGATCGACGTCCGCGGCCTCGCCGACGACCTCGACGCCGGTCTCCTCGGTCCGGCCGATCTCGGCCTGGACGCCCGTACGGAACATGCGGTGGTCGTCGACGAGGACCACACGCACCCGGCGCTCGCCCGCGCCGCCCCCGGTCTCCGCCGTACCGATCGCCTCGTCGCTCATGACGTCTTCTCCGCCCTCTCCATCTCCAGCTCGACCTCCGTGCCGCCGTCCGGCACGGCGCGCAGCCGGGCCGTCCCGCCGTGGCGCTCCATGCGGCCGATGATCGATTCTCTGACACCCATCCGGTCGGCGGGTATCGAGTCGAGGTCGAAGCCGGGTCCGCGGTCCCGGACGGACACGAAGACCGTCTTGCCCTCGACCTCGGCGTAGACCTGTACGGCGCCGCCCTCGCCACCGTACTTGGCGGCGTTGACCATCGCCTCGCGCGCGGCCTGCATCTGCGCGCCGATCCGCTCGTCGAGCGGGCAGTCGCCGACGATCACGACCTCTATGGGGACGCCGTGCTTGTCCTCCACCTCGGCGGCGTTGCTCCGCACCGCGTCCGCCAGGGTGGTGGGCTCCTCGGCCTCGTCCTTGCCGGTGCCCTCGGGCTTGTAGAGCCAGGTGCGCAGGTCGCGCTCCTGGGCACGGGCCAGACGGCGCACCTCGCTCGCGTTCTCGGCGTTGCGCTGGATCAGGGTCAGGGTGTGCAGCACCGAGTCGTGGACATGGGCGGCGACCTCCGCGCGCTCCTGGGCGCGGATGCGCATCAGGCGCTCCTCGGAGAGGTCCTGGGTCATCCGGACGAGATACGGCCCCGCGAGGAGCGTTATCCCGACGAGGACCGCGAGGGCGGCCTGCAGGACCGAGCCGAGGTGGGCGGCGGAGCCCTGGAGCACGAAGACTCCGGAGACACCGGCGGTGACCAGGAGGACACCGCCCGCGGCGCGCAGCAGGCTCAGGGTGCGCCGGCGGCGGCCGACCTCCATCCAGCGGGCCCGCCGGGCGTTGTCCGCCTGGCGCCAGACCAGGGCGACGCCCGCGCCGACCAGGACGATGGGCCAGAGGTAGGCCCGGGCGCCGTTGCCGACGTTGACATTGCCGACGAAGACCATCGCCACGACGACCATGAGGAGCAGGGCCACGATCTGGCCCTTGTCGGGGCGGCGGGCGACGAGTCTGCGGCGGCCGTCCGGCGAGGTCTCGGTGGAGACGAGGGACGGGGGCCTCTGCCCGCCGACCCCGCCCACCCCGAGCGGTACGAAGAACCAGAACGCGGCATACAGCAGCGCACCGAGCCCGTCCGCCATGAACAGGCCGACGAAGACGAGCCGCACCCAGATCACGGGCAGCCCGAGATGCCCGGCGAGCCCCCGCGCCACGCCACCCAGCCAGCGTCCGTCACTGCTGCGGTAGAGCTTGCGCGGCGGCCGCGGTCCGACGAGGGGCGCTGCTGCGGCTTCCGGCATGCCATCGATGGTCACACGGCCGGGAGGCGGGGGCATCAGGGTTGTCCCCCGAGACTCCCCTGATCTTCACGCCGGGCGTGCCTCGAACACCTCCCGGTCCCCGTCTCGGGGGCGATATCAGGGTCCGGCCAGGGTCGTTCCGACTCCCGCCGGGGCCGTCCGGCCGTCACCATGGACACATGACGGATCACCAGCACGCCGCGGACGCCACACCCGGCGGAGGACCGGGCACGGGCACCGGGCCCGACGCGGCCGCGACCAGGGCCGCGGAACCGGCCGGAGCGCAGCAGCCCGAGGAGGAGAGGACTCTCCCCCTCAGGTTCCGGCGCGACCGGCGGTTCAAGATGCTCGCGGGCGTGTGCGCGGGGCTCGGGCGGCAGTGCGACCTGGACCCGGTGATCTTCCGCATCACGCTCGCGGTGCTCTCCGCGACCGGCGGCATCGGCCTGATCTTCTACGGCTTCGCCTGGCTCTTCGTCCCGTACGACGACGAGGAGGAGAACGAGGTCCGCAAGCTGCTGACCGGCCGCGTCGACGGCCAGGCCCTGACCGGCGTGCTGTTCGCGCTGGTCGGCTGCGGGATCTTCCTCACCATGCTGAGCAACGGCGGGGTGCTGACCTTCGCCGTGGTCCTCTCCCTGCTCCTCGCGGGCGCGGGCTACTGGTCGCGCCACCGCGGCACCCCCGACCCCGACCCGCTCTCCGCCCAGGCCGTCGCCGACGCCCCGCCGGAGCCGCAGGCCCCGCCGGTCGCCGCCGGGTACCCGTCCTGGTGGCGCGACCCCATCGTCAAGGACGGCACCCACGTCGGGGGCACCGGCTATCTGTGGGGCCCCCGGGACTCCCGCGACCGCGACATCGCGGCGGCCGTCAACATCGGCCTGGGCGCCGTCTGGAGCCGCCGCGAGGAGCTCCGCGCCCGGCACATCCGACAGCCCAGACCCCGCGGCCCCCGCTGGATCGGCGGCTGGGTCTTCCTGCTCGCCCTCCTCGCCGGCGGCGCCGGCACGGGAGCAACCTGGGAGGACCGCGCCCTGGGCACCAGCCTGCAGACCGGCCTGGCCTGCGCGCTGATCGTCCTCGGCCTGGGCATGGCCGTCAGCGCCTTCCTCGGACGCACCGGCGCGGGCTCGGTCTTCCTCGCGCTCCTCACCGCGGGCCTGCTCGCCGCCTCGGCCGTCCTCCCGAAGGACATCACCACCCACTGGGTGCGCACGAACTGGACACCGACCGCCACGGCGGACGTACGACCGGACTACGAACTCGGCACGGGCGTGGGCACCCTGGACCTGACCCGCCTGAAGCTCACCAAGGGCCAGACGGTCACGACCCGGGCCGAGGTGGGAGTGGGCAGACTCGTGATCGTCGTCCCGCCCAACGTCACCGTGAAGGCGAGCATCGACGTGGGAGTGGGCGACACCCAGTTGCCGGGCGACGATCAGGAGGACGTGGACGTGGAGCCGGGCAAGCACAGAGAGGTGACCCTGTCCCCCGTCTCGGGCGGCAAGAACACCGCCACGCTCGACATCGACCTGCGGGTGGGCATCGGCCAGGCGGAGGTGAGCCGTGCTGCGTCATGAGTTCCAGCCAGGAAAGCTGATCGCCGGCCTCTTCCTCACCGTCACGGGCATCGCCTACGCCGGCGACGCGGGCGACGCCTGGGACACCCCGTGGTTCGCGGTCATCCCCCTGGTCGCGGGCGGCCTCTGCCTGGCGGGCATGGCGGGCCTACTGGCCGGAGCGATACGCCGACACCGCGGCAGAAGCGGTACGCCCGACCGGGCGGACGCACCCAACGGAACCGACCCGATCGCACCCACCGCCCCGAACGCACCGGCGGACGGCACCCCGGACTCCCCCACGGCGCCGCCCCGCCACCGGTAGCTCCGCCGACCGGAGCTACCGGTACCCTCCCGCCCGTTGCCGTCGTCGGGCCCGCAGGGCTGAGTCCACGGAGAACATGGAGGCACCGGCGAGGACGAGGGGCAGCCAGGCCATCAGATAGGCGAGGTCGTTGCCGTAGTAGTAGGGATCGGACGCCCAGCTCACGGTCAGCCACAGGCTGAGCGAGATCAGCGCACCGCCGAACGCGGCGAGGCGGGCCAGGATCCCCAGCAGGGTGCCGATGCCGACGGCGAGTTCACCGAAGGCGATGGCGTAACCGAAGCCGACGGGGTTCTTCAGCGCCAGATCCACCAACGCGGGGATCGCCGCCGAGTCCTTGACGGTGCGCATCATGTCGCCGATCGACCCCGACCCGGAGTCCTTCATGAACGCGCTGTCGGTCAGCTTGTCCAACCCAGCGTAAATGAAAGTGACACCGAGGAAGATCCGCAGCGGCAGCAGGGCGTACCGGGTGGCACTGTCCCGCCAACTCGTCTCTTCGTCGAAATAGGGGGCGTGCGTGTCCGTTCGATAGCCGTGAGTCATCGCTCCGAGCCGCCTCTCACCAGCGTGCGAACCCCTCACAAGACCATACGCACGAACCGGCTCCGCCGCTCAAGCCGACGACCACATTCCTTCGGGGGCCGGATTTTCGATGCCGGGCGGGGTGAGAGTGCCTAGTGGGGTGCCGAGTTCTGTTCGGTTGGCGGGTGCGGGTCCGTCGTGGCTGGTCGCGCAGTTCCCCGCGCCCCTAAAAGACAAAGGCCCAGGTGGGTCTTTGTCACCCGCGTACGGCGCGCAGGGGTCGGGGGCGGGGGGTGTCCGCCCGCAGCGGCCGGCGTCCGTTGATGGTGTCCCGCCACGTGGTGTAGCCGGTCAAGGTTCGTGAACGCGCGGGTGTCTGCCCGGGGCGTGCATCAGCTGCCGCTGCTTGCTCCCTGA
>NZ_JBEYVC010000229.1:0-15698 GCF_040643855.1 Streptomyces sp. NPDC047072
CAGCATCGGCAGACGCTGCTCGGCGATGCCGAAGGCGGCGTTGCGCAGCTGGCGCATGGAGCGGGACATCTGGCGTGCGACCGCACCGGCCGAAGCCCCCATCGCCGAAATCCCCGAAACCGAAGCCTCCACCGCCGAAACCCCCAAGGCCAAAGCCCCCGTGGCCGACCCCCCCAAGCCCCCCCGCACCACAGACCAGGCCCTCGACGCCCACCTAGTCGTCGACCGCACCACCTTCCGCCTCGACATCACCCTCACCGCCGAGCCCGGCGACGTGATCGCCCTCCTCGGCCCCAACGGCGCCGGCAAGACCACCGCCCTGCGCGCCCTCGCCGGCCTCGTCCCCCTCACGGACGGACACCTCCACCTCGACGGCACCCCGCTCCACCGCACCCCACCGGAGTCCCGCCCCGTCGGCGTCGTCTTCCAGGACTACCTGCTCTTCCCCCACCTGACCGCGCTCGACAACGTGGCCTTCGGCCCCCGCTGCCACGGCGCCACCAAGTCGGAAGCCCGCGCCCAGGCCGCCGTATGGCTGGACCGCATGGACCTCACCGCCCACGCGTCCGCCAAACCCCGCAACCTCTCCGGCGGCCAGGCCCAACGCGTCGCCCTCGCCCGCGCCCTGGCCACCAACCCCCGTCTGCTCCTCCTCGACGAACCCCTCGCCGCCCTCGACGCCCGCACGCGCCTCGACGTCCGCGCCCAACTCCGCCGTCACCTCGCCGAGTTCGCAGCGGTCGCCGTCCTCGTCACGCACGACCCCCTGGACGCCATGGTCCTGGCCGACCACCTCGTCGTCATCGAGAACGGCCGGATCGTCCAGCAGGGCACCCCCGCCCACATCGCCCGCCACCCCCGCACCGACTACATCGCCCACCTCGTCGGCCTCAACCTCTACCAAGGCAGCGCGAACGGCCACACCGTCCGACTCGACGGCGGAGCCGAGGTCACCACCACGGAAGACCTCACCGGCCCGGTCTTCGTCGCGTTCCCGCCCAGCGCCGTCACCCTCCACCGCGACCGCCCCTCAGGCTCCAGCGCCCGCAACCTCTGGCACTGCGAGGTCGCCGGACTGGAGACCCACGGCGACCAGATCCGCGCCGCCCTCACCGGCCAGCTCCCCCTCGCCGCCGACCTCACCACCCTCGCCGCCGCCGAACTCGACCTCCACCCGGGCGCGCCGGTCTGGGCGACGGTCAAGGCGACGCAGACCCACGCATACCCCGCATAAGCGACCACAGGGCTTACGTTGCTGCCCATGACCCTGAGCATCCGCAACCAGCTCCCCGGCACCGTCACCGCCGTCACCCCGGGCGAGGCCATGGCGACGGTCAAGGTCCGCCTCACCGGCGGCCAGGACCTCACCGCGGCCGTCACCGCCGAGTCCGTCCAGGAACTCGGCCTCACCCAGGGCACGGCCGTACGCGCCCTGGTGAAGTCCACGGAGGTCGCCCTCGCCACCGCCCCCGTGGACGGCGTGTCGATCCGCAACCAGTTCCCCGGCACGGTCACCTCGGTCGCCACCGGCCCGGCCATGGCCACCGTCAAGATCTCCGTGCAGGGCGGCGAACTCACCTCCGCGATCACCAGGGACGCCGCCACGGACCTCGCCCTCAGCGCCGGAACCCCCGTGATCGCCCTGATCAAGTCGACCGAGGTCGCGCTCGCCACGGCGTAGGAACTCCTCACAGCACAGAAACTCGCCGCGGCATGAGAAACGGGCCCCGCCGAAGCGGGGCCCGCCCAACAGACCAGCTGTCAGTCCTCGTACGCGTCCAACGGCGGGCAGGAGCACACCAGGTTCCGGTCCCCGAACGCCTGGTCGATCCGCCGCACCGGCGGCCAGTACTTGTCCGCGACGGACACCCCCGCCGGGAAGACGGCCTCCTCGCGCGTGTAGCCGTGCTCCCACTCCCCGCCGAGCGCCCGCGCCGTGTGCGGCGCGTTCCGCAGCGGGTTGTCGTCGGCGGCCCACGCCCCGGACCCGACCTTCTCGATCTCCTCGCGAATGGCGATCATCGCCTCGCAGAAACGGTCCAGCTCCACGATGTCCTCGGACTCGGTCGGCTCGATCATGAGCGTGCCGGCCACCGGGAAGGACATGGTCGGCGCGTGGAAGCCGTAGTCGATGAGCCGCTTGGCCACATCGTCCACCGTCACACCCGTCGCCTTGGTCAGCGGCCGCAGGTCGATGATGCACTCGTGCGCCACGAGCCCGCCCGGGCCCGTGTAGAGCACGGGGTAGTGCGGTTCGAGGCGCTTGGCGATGTAGTTGGCGGAGAGCACGGCCACCTGCGTGGCCCGCTTCAGCCCCTCGTCGCCCATCAGCCGCACGTACGCCCACGAGATCGGCAGGATCCCCGCGGACCCCCAGGGCGCGGCCGAGATCGGCCCGACACCCGTCTCGGGCCCGGCGGCGGGCTGCAGCGGGTGGTTGGGCAGATACGGCGCCAGATGCGACCGTACGGCGACCGGGCCCACCCCCGGACCACCGCCGCCGTGCGGGATGCAGAAGGTCTTGTGCAGGTTGAGGTGCGAGACGTCACCGCCGAAGTGCCCCGGCTTGGCCAGCCCCACCAGCGCGTTGAGGTTGGCCCCGTCGACGTAGACCTGCCCGCCCGCCTCGTGCACCTGCGCGCAGATGTCGGCGACGTGCTCCTCGAACACCCCATGGGTCGAGGGGTACGTGATCATCAGCACCGCCAGCTCGTCGCGGTGCTGCTCGATCTTGGCCCGCAGGTCCTCGACGTCGATCTCGCCGTCCTCGGCGGTCTTCACGACGACGACCTTCATCCCGGCCATCACGGCACTCGCGGCGTTGGTCCCGTGCGCCGACGACGGAATCAGACACACGGTCCGCTGCTCGTCCCCGTTGGCCCGGTGGTATCCGCGTACGGCGAGCAGCCCGGCGAACTCGCCCTGCGACCCCGCGTTGGGCTGCAGGGACACCTTGTCGTACCCGGTGACCTCGGCGAGCCGCTCCTCCAGCTCCCTGATGAGCGTCAGGTAGCCCTGCGCCTGCTCGGCGGGCGCGAAGGGGTGCAGCTGCCCGAACTCGGGCCAGGTGACCGGCTCCATCTCGGTGGTCGCGTTGAGCTTCATCGTGCAGGAACCGAGCGGGATCATGCCCCGGTCGAGCGCGTAGTCCCGGTCGGCGAGCCGGCGCAGGTAGCGCAGCATCGCGGTCTCGGAGCGGTACTGGTGGAAGACGGGATGCGCGAGGAAGTCGTCCTCCCGCAGCAGGCCCTCCGCCAGCGCCTCCTCGGTCGCGGCGTCGAGGGCCTCTACGTCCCCCTCGACCCCGAACGCGTTCCACACAGCCGCCAGTTGGGCCCGCGCGGTGGTCTCGTCACAGGCGATCGACACATGGTCGGCGTCGACGAGCCACAGGTTGACGCCGTTGTCCCGGGCAGCGGCGACAACCTCGGCGGCACGCCCGGCGACCCGCACGGTCAGCGTGTCGAAGTAGTTCCCGTGCACGACCTCGACCCCACCGGCCGTGAGCCCGGCGGCCAGCAGCGTGGCGTACCGATGCGTCCGCCGCGCGATCCCCTTCAGCCCCTCTGGCCCGTGGTACACGGCGTACATCCCGGCCATGACCGCGAGCAGCACCTGTGCCGTACAGATGTTGCTGGTCGCCTTCTCCCGCCGGATGTGCTGCTCCCGCGTCTGCAACGCCAGCCGGTACGCCTTGTGCCCGTCCGCGTCCACGGACACCCCCACGAGCCGCCCGGGCAGGCTCCGCGCGAACTTCTCGCGTACGGCCATGTAGCCCGCGTGCGGCCCGCCGAAGCCCATCGGGACACCGAACCGCTGCGTGGTCCCGACGGCGATGTCCGCGCCGAGCTCCCCCGGCGACTTCAGCAGGGTCAGCGCGAGCAGGTCGGCGGCGACGGTGACGAGCGCCCCGAGTTCGTGCGCCTGGTCGACGACCGGCTTGATGTCCCGTACGGCCCCGGAGGCGCCCGGATACTGCACGAGCACGCCGTTGATCTCCCGCTCGGCGATCCCGGCCGGAATGCCGTCGCTCAGGTCGGCGACCACGACCTCGACCCCGGTCGGCTCGGCCCGGGTCTGGATCACGGCGATGGTCTGCGGCAGCACGTCCGCATCGACGAGGAAGAGCCCCTTCTTGTTCTTCCCCATGCGCCGGGACAGCGCCATGGCCTCCGCCGCAGCGGTCCCCTCGTCGAGCAGCGAGGCGCCCGAGGTCGGCAGTCCGGTCAGCTCGGCGACCATGGTCTGGAAGTTGAGCAGGGCCTCCAGCCGCCCCTGCGAGATCTCCGGCTGATACGGCGTGTAGGCCGTGTACCAGGCCGGGTTCTCCATGACGTTCCGCAGGATGACGGGCGGGGTGAACGTCCCGTAGTACCCGAGCCCGATCATGGAATCGAGGACCTGGTTGCGATCCGCCAGGGACCGCAGCTCGGCGAGCACCTCCGCCTCGGTCCGGGCGCCGGGCAGGTCCAGCGCCTCGGCGTTCTTGATCACGTCGGGTACCGCGGCCGCGGTGAGCTCGTCCAGCGAGCCGTACCCGACCTGGGCGAGCATCTTGGCCCGCGCCTCGTGATCAGGGCCGATATGGCGCTGCTCGAACGGGATTCCCTGCTCGAGCTCGGTGAGCGGAATGCGGTGGGCGGTCATCGGGAGGCCTCCTGGTCTGACGCGACCTTCGAGGGGCACCACGGCACGGGTACCCGGACGGCCTCCCCCTCTGTCATCTCAACCTGAGAGCTTCGCCGGACCGCCCGAGGGCCGCCGGCTTTCACCGTCGGTGAGAGCGGGAGCCGTCGACACCCGCCCTGCTTTCCAGAGTGACCTCGTCCGTGCGGTACGTGAGCCTGAGAGATTCCGGGGAGGATTTGCTCCTTCGGCGCCTTCGGAACGATCTCCGAAGGACTCTCCCGCACGGGGTCGACAGCCACTTGCAACCCTACCAGCGCGGTCAACGCCGAGCCTTCGAGTGGCCGCGCCACCCAAACTGCTCTTTCGTAGTGCATACGACCGCTCACGCGTGACGTGCGACGAAGTGGAGGGCCCGTGGAGACCGACATCGACCCGCGCAACCTGATCGGCCGCAAGGCGTTCGACCGCAACGGCACCAAGATCGGCACCATCGACGAGGTCTACCTCGACGACGCGACCGGCGTACCGGAGTGGGCCGCCATACGAACCGGCCTCTTCTCCCGCGACGCCTTCGTCCCCCTGGAGCCCAGCGAACTGATCGAAGGCACCCTGCGCATCCCCTTCGACCGCGCCCTGATCAAGGACGCCCCCGACTTCGGCGTAGGCCGCCACCTCTCCCCCGCCCAGGAACTCCAGCTCTACCACCACTACGGCCTGGACATCTCCGCCCCACCCCCCTTCAAAGACAGAGACTTCGGCAAACTCGCAGGAACGGAAGACACCTGACCTGCTCAACAAACGACGCCCCCTCTCACAACCGAACGCCACCCACCAGCGGCAACGGCTCAGCCACAACCAGCTCCGGATCATCCACCCGAAACGTCCGCACCCTCCCCGGCTCCGAATCCGGCGTCTCGAACCGCACCGTCACCCTCCCCAGCCCACTCCCCTGCACCCACCCATGCCCGAACGACGCATGCCGCACGTCATGCCCCGCAGCCCACCGCCGCTCCCCCTGCGCCTCCGCCCCCGCCCGCACCGGCCCGACCTCCTCCGCGGCCTCCTCCACCTCCTCGAACCGCTCCCCCGCAGCCTGGGCGAACAGATCCTCCTGCGTGAAGTCGGCCAGCCCGCTCACCCCCACCCCCAACAACCGCACACCCCCGGTCGTGTCCACGCCTTCCAGCAACCGCGCCGCGGCCTCCCGCACCACCGCCGGATCATCGGTGGGCCCCCGCAACGTCTCGGACCGCGTCAACGTGGAAAAGTCGTACCGCCGCACCTTCAACACGATGGTCCGCCCGGACAACCCGGCCCCCCGCAACCGCCGCACGCACCGATCCGCGAGCCGCTGCACCTCCAGCCCCACCCGAACCCGGTCGTGGATGTCGATGTCGTACGTGTCCTCCACGGACACCGACTTCGTCTCCCGCTCCGCCACCACGGCCCGCTCGTCCCGCGCCAGCCCCATCGCGTACAGCCCCTGCCCGTGCGCCTTCCCGAGCAGCCGTACGAGCTCGTCCTCCCCCGCCTCCACGAGCTCGTCGACCGTGTGGATCCCGGCCCGCCGCAGATGGTCCCCCGTCGCCGGCCCCACCCCCGGCAGGGTCCGCACCGACATCGGCCCGAGCATCGCCCGCTCGGTCCCCGGCTCGATCACGACCAGTCCGTCCGGCTTCGCCTGCTCGGAGGCGATCTTCGCGAGCATCTTCGACGCGGCGAGCCCGACCGACCCCGTCAGCCCCGTCACGGCCCGTATGTCGCCCCGCAGCTTCGCCCCGGCCAGCCGCGCCGACGACTCGTCCCAGGCCGCTCCCCCGGCCTCCAGGTCCACGAACGCCTCGTCCAGGCTGAGCGGCTCCACAAGCGGCGACAACGACCGCAGCAGCCCCATCACCTGCTCGCTGATCGCCCGGTAGAACCCGAAGCGCGGTACGAGATACGCGGCGTTCGGCGCGAGCCGCCGCGCCTGGGCCATGGGCATCGCCGAGTGCACCCCGAACACCCGGGCCTCGTAGGACGCGGTGGCCACCACACCCCGCGGCCCCAGCCCGCCCACGATCACGGCCTTCCCGCGCAGGCTCGGCTTGGACGCCTGCTCCGCCGAGGCGAAGAAGGCATCCATGTCGAGATGCAGGATCGTGGGCGTGTTTCTCACATGTCCGATGCTGCCCTACGCCACTGACAATGCCCCGGTCCAGGAGCCGGAACGGTCCTCAGACCGCCCGGTTGCGCCGCCGCGCCAGCTCGTCCGTGGGGTTGTGCCCGACGAGCGTCTCGCCGGTGTCGATGCGCTCCCCGTGCAGCTGCGACAGGGCGCTCTCGACGTCCCGCCACACGACGCCCACGGCGATCCCGAAGATCCCCTGTCCGCCCTGGAGCAGCGCGTGGACCTCGTCGGGCGAGGTGCACTCGTACACCGTGGCCCCGTCGCTCATCAGCGTCATGCGCTCCAGGTCCCGGAACCCGCGCTCGCGCAGGTGCTGGACCGCGGTGCGGATGTTCTGCAGCGACACACCGGTGTCGAGGAACCGCTTGACGATCTTCAGGACGACGACATCCCGGAAGCTGTAGAGCCGCTGCGTGCCCGACCCGTAGGCGGGCCGCACGCTCGGCTCCACGAGCCCGGTGCGCGCCCAGTAGTCGAGTTGCCGGTAGGTGATGCCGGCGGCCGCACAGGCCGTCGGACCGCGGTAGCCGATCTGCTCGGACGCCATGGACGTCGCCCCTCCGCTGCTCGGCACGGCCGCCGGTCGCTGCGGAACGTGATCGGCCGCGCTGCTCTGAAGCGGGTACGGGCCGCTCGCCCCGAGACTCCGTCCGGGGGCACCCCCAGCCGTACCGTCGCCGCTGCTGCTCACGCCGACCTCCGTCCTTGACCTGCCTTCTCGACGGTAGGCAGTCACCAGGGGTGCGTCAACGATCGCCACACTCGGCACGCCGAGTGATAATCACCCTAGGAGTGGTTTCCCGTACCCAACCGCGGGGAAAGGCTAGCCGAATGCGCTCCCGGCGAGCCGCAGGACGCTCTCACTCGCCGGTGGCAAATGCCAGCATTTCACCGGTCACCGGACACGCCCGATCCGTCACACACCGCTGACGGCCTGCACAGTCGTCCCGGTCGGTGATGCGCCTCACTGACTGCTGGTGCCGAAGTCCTCGGGCGAGATCTGGTCGAGGAACTCGCGGAACTTCTCCACCTCGTCCTCCTGCTCGTCCGGAATCGCGATGCCGGCGTCGTCGAGCACTCCGTCGCTGCCGTAGATCGGCGTCCCGGTGCGCAGGGCCAGCGCTATGGCGTCGGAGGGCCGGGCACTGACCTCGACCCCGCTGGCGAAGACCAGCTCCGCGTAGAAGACGCCCTCACGCAGATCCGTGATGCGCACTTCGGTGAGCTCCTGGCCGACCGCCTCCAGCACGTCCTTGAACAGGTCGTGGGTCAGCGGCCGCGCGGGGGCCATGCCCTGCTGCGCGAAGGCGATCGCCGTCGCTTCCCCCGGCCCGATCCAGATGGGGAGGTAGCGGTCGCCTCCCACTTCACGCAGGAGCACGATCGGTTGGTTGGAGGGCATTTCGACCCGGACACCTACGACATCGAGCTCGTTCACACAGCAACCCTAGGCCGTGCGCGAGACGTTTGGGTAGTCGGGCCCAGAACAGGCCACCGATCCGCCCAGGGCGAACTAAACAGGCCCTTACGGCAGCCGTACGCCGAGGGCGGTCTGTACGAGCGCCGCGTGCAGCCTCACCGTCAGTCCCGCGAGTTCCTTCGTACGGGCTTCCGCGTGCGCCCGGGTCTGCGGGTTCCGGTGACGCTTGAGCGGGGCCACCACCTGGTCCACCAGACCGGCCTCCCGGTCGGCGGCGGCCTTCATGGCCCGCAGGTGCCGCGGCTCGATCCCGAACCGCCCCAGTTCGACGACGAGCGCGGCGACGGTGACCGCCTCGGCGTCGAAGGACCCGTCCGGCAAGGGAGCGACGAGTCCGTACGACTCCCACTCCGCCAGCTCCTGCTCCTCGATCTCGGCTGCGGCGAGCAGCTCGGACCGGCCGATGCGCGCCGCGGTGGGCGCCTCGGAGACCTCCAGGACGGCCTCACCGTCCCGCTGACGGCCCACGGTGGGCAGTGCCACCGCTTCGCCCCGCTCCATGGCGTCCAGGTGCTCCCGGATCACCTTGAGGGGCAGATAGTGGTCCCGCTGCATCCTCAGCACATGCCCGAGGCGCTCGACGTCCTGGGCGCTGAACTTGCGGTAGCCCGAGGGGGTCCGCTGCGGCTCGATCAGCCCCTCCGACTCCAGGAAACGGATCTTGGAGATCGTGACTTCGGGGAACTCGTCGCGCAGCACGCTCAGCACCGTGCCGATGCTCATCAGCCCGCTGTCCGTGGCGGCGGTGCCGTGTCCGGCACCGCCGCTCGGTGTTTGAAGCATGGACCTTCCCTGGGAGGGTCAGTAGCCCCGCTGGCTCGCGTAGAAGACCAGCCGGTACTTGCCGATCTGCACCTCGTCGCCGTTGTTCAGCGGGACCGAGTCGATCCGCTCGCGGTTGACGTACGTGCCGTTCAGGCTGCCCACGTCGGCCACCGTGAACGAGCCGTCCTGGACCCGGCGGAACTCCACGTGCCGCCGGGAGACCGTGACGTCGTCGAGGAAGATGTCGCTCTGCGGGTGACGGCCGGCCGTGGTCAGCTCGCCGTCCAGCAGGAAGCGACTGCCGGAGTTGGGCCCGCGGCGCACCACCAGGAGCGCGGAGCCCAGCGGCAGCGCGTCGACGGCGGCCTGCGCCTCCGGCGAGAGGGCCGGCAGCTGCGTCTGGCCGGTGACTTCGGAGTCGTAGGCCTCGAGACCGCTGATGGAGATGGTGGACGTCGTCTCCGACGGGCGCTCGGGCACCGCCCCGGCCCGCAGCGGCGCGCCGCAGTTGGAGCAGAAGCGGCTGTTCTCCGCGTTGCGGTTACCGCACCTCGTACACACCAGGGCCGACATCGACGGATCCTCCTGCCGCGGCTGCCCCGCCGGGGCATTGGACGCATACGGGTCGGCGGAGAACCCTCCACCCGTACCTGAGGTTGACGGTTGCCCGAAACCTATGCCGCCGGACTGCGCAGGGTCAACAGACGGCACGCCCTGACCTCCGGGAACGTCACCCCCCGGACCGCCGACCTGGTCCCGGAACAACGGCCGCTGGCCCTCTGGATCGGGCTGTGCGCGATGACGAGCGGTGGCGTTGGCGTCGCTACCCTCTCGCGCGCTCTTGCCGAACAACTTCGCAAACAACTTCACGGGCGATTCCCCTTGACCGAAACAGACCCGCCCGTGGGGCAGGACGAACCCTGATTGAACACACCGGTAAACCCGGACATCCTCACAACGTCCGTTTCCACCAGACAGTTTCCACCACGCACCACCCGATCGGTGCGCCGACCCCCCGCAACCTCATGCCCTGGCCGGACGTCCCCCATGCACCCCCGGTTCACCGCG
The DNA here is from genome assembly GCF_040643855.1 of Streptomyces sp. NPDC047072. NCBI lineage: Bacteria > Bacillati > Actinomycetota > Actinomycetes > Kitasatosporales > Streptomycetaceae > Streptomyces > Streptomyces sp. NPDC047072. Next base: position 10,113 of record NZ_JBEYVC010000229.1, read on the forward strand.
AGGACGACCGAGCGTAGTCAGGCTGCTTCGCCGCTCGCAAGGCGTCGACAACGATCTTGTCCGACCGCTCGACGACAACGGTGGCCTGCTCCTTCTCAAGAGTCTGCACCACGCCTCCAGGGATGTTGAGCGCCGGTTCGAGGTCCTGCGGATTGCCGATGACCTTGAAACGAAAGGGAGCGTTGATCTTGTTCCCGTCGACGCTGACACCCTTGTCGGAATCAGTCAGATAGGTGCTGGCGACGACCCTCACGCCGTTCACCTGGATCGCCTCGGCGCCGGCCGCACGCAGCTCCTGGATCGCGTCGAGCAGCATGTCCGCCTCGACCGACCCCTTCGTGTCCTCGATCGTCATCGTGATGCCCGGACCCTGCGCGGCGACCGTGCCCGCCAGGATGCCGAGTTGCCGCTCCTTCTCGACCGTCTGCTTGCGGGCCTCCTCAGCCTGGTCGGAGCTGTTCTCCAGCTCGTCCCGCTGCTTCTCGAGGCCCTGCTTCTCGTCTTCAAGACGCTGAGTACGGTCGTCCAGTTCATCGAGGATGCGGACAAGATCCTCTTGCCGCGCGCCCCGCAGGGCGCTGTCGCTGTCGCTGTTCGACGCCACCTGCACCGCGAGCCCGAACCCGAGCCCGAACAGCAGCACGGCGACGATGAGTTGGGCCCGGGTCACCCGCGGCGGCCACAGCCCCTTCGCGAGCCGCTGACGACCGGTCAGCCCCTGTTCCTTCTCCGGAACCGCGGTCTCCTGAACGGGCGTGACGGGCACTTCCTCGGGCAGTTCCTTGCGCAGCCCGCCGCCGGCCGTCTCTTCCTGGTCGCTCATCGGCCTCACGCCCGGAACACGTGCCGGCGAATCGCCGCGGCGTTCGAGAAGATGCGGATGCCGAGCACGACGACGACACCGGTCGACAACTGGGCGCCGACGCCCAACTTGTCACCCAGGAACACGATCAGCGCGGCCACCACCACGTTGGACAGGAACGACACGACGAAGACCTTGTCGTCGAAGATGCCGTCGAGCATGGCCCGCAGTCCGCCGAAGACGGCGTCGAGTGCCGCCACCACGGCGATCGGCAGATAAGGCTCGACGACCGCCGGAACCTCGGGCCGGACCAACAGTCCGGCCACGACTCCCACGACGAGGCCCAGTACGGCGATCACGATGTGCCCTTCTCAGTTCTCGGCTGTGCTGTACGAACGATCACACTGGGAGCGGCGGGCAGCTTGAGGTCGCTCTCCACGGAGATGGCCGTCCGGATGCCGTAGTTCTCCTGGAGGGCATGCAGGTACAGCCCGTCCGCGCTGTCCTGGAACCGGGTGCTGAGCCGCTTCCCGTCCCCCACCGCCAGCACCGTATACGGCGGCACCAGTGGTTTGTTGTCGACCAGTATCGCGTCACCCGCGGCCCTGATCGCGGACAGGGCGGTCAGCCGCTGCCCGTTGATGGAGACGGCCTCGGCACCCGACTCCCACAGCCCGTTGACCACGCGCTGCATGTCCCGGTCCCGCACTCGCCCGGTGTCGGAGAAGCCCGACGTCTCGCGCGGGTTGCCGTCGCCGCCCGAGGAGGCCTCCTTGGCGTCGTCCACGACCAGCTTCACACCGGGGCCGTGCACTTCGGCCGCACCCGACAGGACGCTCACCAGATCCGCCTGGTCGCTGTGCCCGCTCTCCTTGAGTGCCGCACGCTGCTGTGCGCTCACGTCGTCACGCAGCTTGTCGACGTTCTCCTCGAGCTTGTCCGCCGCCTCGGTCTCCCGGTCGATCCGGTCGATCAGTTCCTCGCGCTCCTTGGCCACGACGGGAGCCGCCACCCGCGCCTGCGCGGCGCCCACGGTGACCACCAGCGCGGCGAGCACCAGGCCGACGGCCAGACCGAGCTTCGCCCGCAACGTCCTGGGCAGCCCACCGTCCCCCGCCGCCTTCTTGCGAGCGGCCGCCTCGGCATAGCCGTCGTCGAGGCTGTGGTCCATGACGTTGGTGAGCAGCGACATGGAGGCGTCCGGGCGCGAGGGGCGCTGGGGGGTGCTCCGAATGGGGGGCTGCTGCGGCATGCCGCACATCGTCGCACGTCGTGGCCGCTACCTCCGAATGGCCCCACCGGCGTGCCGGACAGGCCCCCTTGGGGACACATGTCCGGCACGCGCGCGTGCGTGGGAACTCAGCGGCCCGCGCTGTCCACGACCGCCGACCACTCGTCGAGCAGGGCCTGCGCCGACGCGTCGTCAGGCCCTTCGGCCCAGAGATGGGTGACGGCCTCCGCGGGGTCCGGAAGGACCATCACCCAGCGCCCGTCGGTCTCCACGACCCGGACACCGTCCGTCGTGTCGACAAAGCGATCGCCCGCCGCCTCCACGACCCGCCGCATCACCAGTCCCTTGACGGCCCACGGAGTCGCCAGGTCCCGCTTGAGGACATGCGCCCGCGGAATCCGCGCGTCGATCTGACTGAGCGTGAGCTGCGTCCGCGCCACCAGCCCGATGAGCCGTACGAAGGCCGCCGTACCGTCGAACACACCGCTGAACTCCGGGACGATGAACCCGCCCTTGCCATCACCACCGAAGATCGTCGAGTCGTCGCGACCGACCCGGGTCAGGTCGTCGGGCGAAGTGGTGGTCCACTCCACCTGTGTCCCGTGGTACGCCGCCACCTGCTCGGCGATCCGCGTGGTCGTCACCGGCAGCGCCACCCGGCCACTGCGCCGCTCCGCCGCGACCAGGTCGAGCATGACGAGCAGCGCCCGGTCGTCCTCGACGATCCGCCCCTTCTCGTCCACCAACGACAGCCGCTCGCCCACGGGGTCGAACCGCACACCGAACGCGGCCCTCGCCGAGGCCACGATCTCCCCCAGCCGCACCATCCCCGACCGCCGGGCGTCGGCGGTCTCGGTCGGCCTGGACTCGTCCAGACCCGGGTTGATGGTCAACGAGTCCACACCGAGCTTGCCGAGCAGACTGGGCAGCACAAGCCCCGCACTGCCGTTCGAAGCATCGACGACGACCTTGAGCCCGGACTCGGAGATGCCGGTCGTGTCGACGTTCCGCAGCAACGACCCGGTGTACGAGTCGAACACGCTCGCCGGGAAGTGCAGATCCCCGATCTCCCCGGGGAACGCCCGCCGGTACTCCTGCCGCGCGAACACCCGGTCCAGCTTCCGCTGACTCCCCTGCGAGAGGTCGGCACCCTGCCCGTCGAAGAACATGATGTCCACGGAATCCGGCACCCCGGGCGTGGTCCGGATCATGATCCCGCCCGCGCTCCCCCGCGCGGTCTGCTGCCGCGCCACGGGCAGCGGTACGTTCTCCAGATCGCGTACGTCGATGGCGCTGGCCTGCAGCGCGGAGATGACCGCCCGCTTCAGCGCGCGGGCGCCACGGGAGTGGTCGCGGGCCGTGGTGACGGTCGAACCCTTCTTCAGGGTCGTCGCGTAGGCACCGGCCAGCCGCACTGCGAGCTCTGGCGTGATCTCGACATTCAGGATGCCGGAGACGCCCCGGGCACCGAACAGATGCGCCTGCCCGCGGGACTCCCAGATCACCGAGGTGTTGACGAACGCACCGGCCTCGATCGTCTTGAACGGGTAGACCCGCACGTTCCCCTGAATGATCGATTCTTCTCCGACGAGGCACTCGTCACCGATGACCGCGCCGTCCTCGATACGCGCTGCCCGCATGATGTCGGTGTTCTTTCCGACGACGCAGCCGCGGAGATTGCTCTGCTGCCCGACATAAACGTTGTCGTGCACCACGGCCTTGTGCAGAAAGGCCCCGCTCTTGACGACCACGTTGGATCCGACGACCGTGTGCTCCCGGATTTCCGCGCCGGCCTCGACCTTCGCGTAGTCCCCGATGTACAGCGGCCCGCGCAGCACAGCGTCCGGGTGCACCTCGGCGCCCTCCGCCACCCACACACCCGGCGAGAGCTCGAATCCGTCGATCTCGACGTCGACCTTGCCCTCCAGGACATCGGCCTGCGCCTTCACATAGCTCTCGTGGGTGCCGACGTCCTCCCAGTAGCCCTCCGCGACATAGCCGTAGACCGGCTTGCCCTCCTTCATCAACTGTGGAAAGACATCGCCCGACCAGTCGACGGGCACATCGGCTTCGACGTAGTCGAAGACCTCGGGTTCCATCACATAGATGCCCGTGTTCACCGTGTCCGAGAAAACCTGCCCCCAGGTCGGCTTCTCCAGAAAGCGCTCGACCTTGCCCTCTTCGTCGACAATGGTGATACCGAATTCCAGCGGATTGGGCACACGCGTCAGACAGACGGTGACCAGCGCGCCCTTTTCCTTGTGGAAGTTGATGAGCTCGGTGAGGTCGAAGTCGGTCAGGGCATCACCGGAAATAACGAGGAAGGCATCGTCCTTCAACGCCTCTTCGGCGTTCTTGACGCTTCCGGCGGTACCGAGTGGCTTCTCCTCATTGGCATAGGTGAGCTCCATCCCGAGCTCCTCGCCGTCACCGAAGTAGTTCTTGACCAGGGAGGCCAGGAACTGGACAGTGACGACGGTCTCGTTGAGCCCATGCCTTTTGAGCAGCCTCAGAACGTGCTCCATGATCGGCCGGTTGGCCACCGGCAGGAGCGGCTTGGGCATGCTTGAGGTCATGGGACGAAGGCGCGTGCCTTCGCCTCCGGCCATCACGACGGCCTTCATGTCGGAAGCGTCCTCCTCTAAGAGACGACGGTCTAGCCGACTTCACCCGTCCAGATTGTCCCGCACATTTCCGTCAGCGACCATCGAGCCGCTACGGCCGTTCCAATCGGCGAGTTCAATCGGCCTTGGAGTCCGCACGGACCAGGCGGCGGACTTGTACCACGTAGAGGACTCCTGCCCACCAGTACAGCGTTGTACCCCATCCTGCGAACGCCCATCCGAAAATAGCAGCGAGTGACGCGATCCATCCAGTTCCGTCACTGAGCAGGAGGAGTGGGAAGGCGTACATCAGGTTGAACGTAGCCGCCTTGCCGAGGAAGTTCACCTGCGGCGGCGGATAGCCATGGCGCCTGAGGATGCCCACCATCACCAGGAGAACCAGCTCTCGCGCAAGCAGTACAGCCGTCAACCAGATTGGCAGAATCTCGCGCCAGGTGAGACCGACCAAAGTCGAAAGAATGTAGAGCCGGTCGGCCGCGGGGTCGAGGAGCCGGCCCAGACTGCTGATCTGGTTCCAGCGCCGGGCGAGCTTCCCGTCCAAGTAGTCACTGACACCGCTCAGCGCCAGTACCAGCAGGGCCCAGCCGTCACTCTCCGGGCCTCCGAACTCAGGCCTGAGGATGAGCCACAGGAAGAGCGGCACGCCGGCGAGCCGCGCCATGCTGAGGATGTTGGGGATGGTGAGGACCCGGTCCGTCTGGACACGGGTCTCCTGGACCTCCACCCGGGGGCCTCCTGTGGGAAACGAGCCAACTGATGCCCCCTGACCCTACCTCAACGCAAAAAAGCTCCGGCTCTCGGGCGGTGTGCCCAAGAGCCGGAGCTCTAAAAGGAGTTCGGCGGTGTCCTACTCTCCCACAGGGTCCCCCCTGCAGTACCATCGGCGCTGTAAGGCTTAGCTTCCGGGTTCGGAATGTAACCGGGCGTTT